>NZ_JBFTND010000022.1:0-48472 GCF_056397305.1 Cupriavidus sp. 05N40 | reverse complement strand
GTGCAATGCGCCGGCGCGCCGGCTAACCGGGAACGACGCTGATGGCAGGCGGCATGGCGCGGGCACCGCCTGCGCGAAGCAGCGCACATGCCTCGCGCGCCGCTTCCAGGTCTGCGGCATTGCCGGCGTGGATGCGCAACAGCGCCTGCCCCGGCACAACGCGCTCGCCCACCGCGCACAGCAGGTCCACGCCGGCGCCGGGGCAGCGCGGCGCGCCGGCGCTGCGGGCAATGCCGGAAATGGCGAATCCGTCGATCTGCGTGACCACGCCGGCGCTCTGCGCGACCACCTCGTGCACGTGCGCGGCTGGTTTGTCCGCCACCGGCTTCGCGCCCTGGGCCGCCACGATGGCATCGAGCGCGGCGCGGGCGGCACCCGAGGCCAGCAGTTGTGCGGCACGCTGGCGGCCCGCCGCGGCTGTGCCGATGGCGGGGTCGAAGGCCAGGATCTCGCCAGCGAAGAAAAGTGCCTTGTCGCGCAGGTCGGCGGGCGCACGCGCATCGCCGTCCAGGACGAGGCGCACGTCGCGCACCTCGAGCGCCGGCCCCACGCCACGGCCAATGGGCTTGCTGCCGTCTGTGGCAAAGGCACGCACATGCATGCCCAGGCCTTGGCCCACCACCTCGAACAGGGCCGCCAGCTCGCGCGCCTCGGCCTCGCTCGCCAGCTTGGCCTGCGGGCCGTAGGGCAGGTCGACGATCACGTGCGTCGAGCCGGCCGTGTACTTCTTGGAAAGGATCGAGGCGACGGACCACCGGTTGGTATCGAGGCCGAGCGGGCGCGTGATGGCATTCATCACATCGTCGACCGGTGAGTGGTTGAGCCGGCCATTCCAGGCGATGCAGGCACGCGCCTGCGCCACGCAGCGGCRTACGCCCTCGAAGTCCAGGTCCACCTGCGCCAGCGTCTCCATCGCATCGGCCGTGCCGGACGCCGAAGTGATGGCCCGCGAGGATGTCTTTGGCATCGCCAGCCCGTGCGCGGCCACGATCGGCACGACGATCAGCGTGATGCGGCTGCCGGGCACGCCCCCCATCGAATGCTTGTCCACCACAATGGGCTCGCTCCAGTCGATGCGGCGCGAAAAGCGCGTGCGCGCCCGCGCCACCGCCACCACTTCCGCATCGGAGAGCTGGCGCGAGGCGGCCACCAGGAACGCCGTCAGTTCCAGCTCGGTATAGCGCCCTTCCACCGCGTCGCGCAGCACCGCCTCGAAGCCCGCTTCGTCGAGCGGCTCGCCCCGCAGCTTGGCACGCAGCGATGCGCGGCTGGCCGGCTCCGGCAGGCGACGCACGCGCACGGTGGCGCCCGCCACCGCGCCCAGCCGCTCGCGCAGCGGGCCTGACAGTCCCACTTCGTGGTCGCCCAGCAGCGCCGCGCTGTCCAGTACATGCAAGGCGGCGGGCAACTCCAGGCCGCCGGCGCRCACGGCCACGCGCGCGTGGCGAACGGCGTCGGCAACAGCGGGGGAAACGTAGGCGATATGCGCGCCTTCGGCCGAGACCGGCACCGGCCGCAGGGCCAGCGCAATGGCCGTCGAGCGCAATGCGTGCACGAAATGCATGACGCCGGCTTCGAGCGTGCCGTCATTGCACACCGAAACGCATGGCACGCCGGCCGGCATGGGATCGGGCGCGCGCTCCAGCCGGCGCCGCACCGCGTCGCCGGATTCGCGGCCCCGCGCAGCGATGCGTTGCGCCAGCACGGCAGCCGGCGCCGTCACGTGGATCACCATGAAATTCCGCATGCGCTGCGCCAGCGCCGCCACCACGCTGCGCGAACCGTTGGCTACCACGTGGCGTCCGCACTCCAGCTCGCGCAAGGTCGCTGCCGGCAAGCCGTATCGCAGGCCATGCGCCTGCCAGGTCATCAGGAACTCGCCGGCTGCCTCGCGGGCGGCGAACTCGCACTCATCGACGCCCTCGTGGTCCTCGCCTGGCGCACCTGCAGCGCGCGTGATCACCCGGCGCGCGAAGACATAGCGCGCATCGCCCGCCAGTGCCGCACGCGCGCCGTCCATCAAGGAGTCCTTGCCCGCCCCGCTGGGTCCCACCACGAGAAAGAACGTGCCGGCGGCCACGGGCTTGCCTAGCGGCGCCGTCGAGATGGTGCTGAAGTCCTCGCTTCTCATTTGTCGTCCTTTGCGGCATCGCGCAATTTTGCTTAGATATCGAAGTACTAGCTATGCTAGCAGCTGTCATCGCGTTGTCAAGATAAGTTCGACATCTAAGAATATGCAAGAGCCGGGCCAATGCCGGAAAGCCTTTGTGCACAAGGAACCGGAGGAATTTCCGTCTCCGGCGCCAGGCGAAATCCCTGTGCGGGTGCATGCCGGCGCCGGCCCTGCGCACGCCGCACTGATGTAGTGAGCACTACATTAGTGAAAGCGGACGGTCCGCAGCGCCACGCCCGCGTCGCGGCACTTCGGGGGCCGACGCGATATCATTCGGAGATACAGGCGCGGCGCTTCGCAGGCGCCGCAATCGGAATCGAAGACCGTCAACATGGCAACCACGAAAGCGAAAGCACCCCAGGCAGCCCCGAAGGAAGAGGAGCTTGCCAGCGAGCGCCTGGCTCACCTTGTCAAGGATGGGGCGCGCGCATTCATCCGTGCCCTGCAAATGCGGCTGGCCGAACACCAGGTGTCGTATGGGCACTGGGTGATCTTGCGCATCCTGTGGACCAACGACGGGCTGTCGCAACGCGAGCTGAGCGATCTCGCCGGCGTCACCGAGCCGACCACGTTCACCGCCGTCAAGGCACTCGAGGCCCTGGGCTATGTCGAACGCACGCACCTCCCCGGCAACAAGAAAAACATCCACGTTTTCCTGACGCGGTCGGGCAAGGCGCTCGAGCGCAAGCTGGTGCCGCTGGCGGAGGAAGTCAACGACATCGCCATCCAGGGCGTGTCGGCCGCGGAAGTGGCCGCGGCGCGCAAGGTGCTGATGGCCGTCATCCGCAACCTGGCGCAGGACGAGACCGAAGCGGAAGGCACTGGCCGCCGCGTGCCATCCACGCAAGAACTGGGCCGCCTGCTGGCAAGCCTCTGAGGCCCGCCGGAGACAAGCGCCCGCCGTCTGCGCGGGGTACGCGCCGGGAGCGCGCGAAAAAAAGCGCGAGGACTTGCCTCGCGCAACCAACATGACCGGTCGGCAGACTTCTGGCCGGCGATGCAGGAGTGACCTGACGTGTTGCCCTGCCCGCTTACACCGCGTCGTCCAGACCGATGTCCACCGCAGGTGCCGATTGGGTGATCTTGCTGGTGGAGATGTAGTCGACGCCGGTCTCGGCGATCGGGCGGATCGTTTCGAGGCGAATGCCACCTGACGCTTCGACCTTGATCCGCCCGTCGACGAAGGCCACCGCCTCGCGCATGTCGGGCACCGACATATTGTCGAGCATGATCACATCCACGCCCGCGTCGAGCGCCTCGCGCACCTGATCGAGCCGGTCGCATTCGACCTCGAGCCTGGTCAGCACCGGCAACTGCCGCCGCGCGCGCGCCACGGCCGCGGCAATGCTGCCGCAAACGGCAATATGGTTGTCCTTGATCATCACGCCATTGTCCAGGCTAAGCCGGTGATTCAGCCCGCCTCCGCAGGTGACCGCGTGCTTTTCCAGCGCCCGCAGCCCCGGGGTTGTCTTGCGGCTGTCGATCAGGCGCGCCTTGGTGCCGGCGATCGCTTCCACGTAGCGAGCCGTCTGGTTGGCGATGCCGCAGAGCCGCTGCATGATGTTCAGCGCCGTGCGCTCCGCGGTCAGCACGCTGCGCGCGGAGCCGCTCACCGCGATCAGGATGGCGCCCTTGCCGACCTTGTCGCCGTCRGCGACGCGTACGTCGACATGCAGTTCGGGGTCATAGCGCTTGAACACGCGCGCGGCCACGTCCACGCCGGCAATCAGCATCGGTTCACGTGCGTTCATATAGAACGAACCTGTCTCGTCCTTCTCGATCATGGTCTGGACGGTCAGGTCGCAGATGCCGATGTCTTCGGTCAGCCACAGGTCAATCAGCTTGTCGGTTGCAAAAGTGTCGTACATGCTTGGCTCCAGGTTCCGGTTGATCCGGCAGGTTCGCGTGGTATCCCACAAAAAATACTTAGATATCGAACTACATGAAGCAATCGTAGCACCTTGGCAGCCCTTGTCAATAAAAAGTTTGATCTCTAACTAAAATAGCGCGACGACCGGCGCAGGCCGGCGCGCGCCGATGCTGGCCAGTGCTCCTGCTTTCGCCCCCCCTTGCGATGGCCTGGCGCCTTTATTCCGTTTTCCGGAATTGACAAATCCCGACGGCGTCATTCCCGCCCCATCCCCGCCGGCGTCACAATGCGCATTGCGCCACGTTGCCGCAGCGGCCCGCATGCCGATGCGCGCTGGCCGTCCTTCCTCCGCTGGACCACTCCCCACAAGACGATGAGAACAATCACGATCAACGGCAAGCCGCATTCGATCGACCTGCCGGACGACGCCCCCCTGCTATGGGCGGTGCGCGACCACCTCGGCATGACCGGCACCAAGTTCGGCTGCGGCATGGCGCTGTGCGGCGCCTGCACCATGCACCTGGACGGGCAGCCCATCCGCTCGTGCGTGACGCCGATCTCGGCGGTCGCAGGCAAGAAGATCACCACCATCGAGGGCCTGTCGGCGGACAAGACCGGCCAGGCGCTGCAGGCGGCCTGGGAGGAATTCGGCGTGCCACAGTGCGGCTACTGCCAGGCGGGCCAGCTGATGTCCGCCACGGCACTGCTCCACGCCAACCCCCACCCGACCGAAGCCGATATCGACGGCGCCATGAGCGGCAATATCTGTCGCTGCGGCACCTATACCCGCATTCGCGCGGCCATCCAGCACGTGGCCAAGTCCAATGTGGCGGGCGCCAAGGCCGGTGGCAAGGCCACCGGCACCGCCGGCAAGCGGAGCGCCAAATGAACGCCCGCGACGCACTCACGACGGCCGCGRACGGCAGCCCGCAATCGGCAGCGCGCCGCCGCTGGCTCAAGGGCATGGGCGCCATCGCCGGGCTGACGCTCACGGTGGGCCTGGACGGCGTCGTGCTGGCCGCCGACGAACCCAAGAAATACGGTCGCGACGGCATGCCCGGCGGCGCGGTGGACAGCCCGCTGGTGTTCCTGTCCATCGGCGAGGACGGCCAGGTCTCCATCGTCTGCCACCGCTCCGAGATGGGCCAGGGCGTGCGCACCAGCCTGCCGATGGTGGTGGCCGACGAACTCGAGGCCGACTGGGCCCGGGTGCGCGTGGTGCAGGCGCCCGGCGACGAAGCGCGCTACGGCAGCCAGAACACCGACGGCTCGCGCAGCGTGCGGCATTTCTTCGAGCCGATGCGGCACGTGGGCGCAAGTGCCCGCGCCATGCTGGAAACCGCCGCGGCGGCGCGCTGGGGCGTGCCGGTGAGCGAGGTGCAGGCGCGCAACCATGCGGTGGTGCACGCCGCGAGCGGCAGGAGCCTGGGCTACGGCGCGCTGGCGAAGGACGCCGCGCGCCTGCCGGTGCCGGCACCCGCCAGCCTCAAGCTCAAGGACCCCGCGCAGTTCCGCTATATCGGCAAGGACAGCACGCGCAGCATCGACGGGCATGACATCGCCACTGGCCGCGCGCAATATGGCATCGACGTGCGCCTGGACGGCATGCTCTACGCCGTGGTGGCGCGCCCGCCGGTGTTCGGTGGCAAGGTCGCCAGCTTCGATGCCGCGCAGGCGATGAAGGTGCCCGGCGTGGTCAAGGTGGTGGAAATCGCCGGCAGCCCCGCGCCCGCGCTGTTCCACCCGCTCGGCGGCGTGGCGGTGATCGCCACCAATACCTGGTCGGCCATCAAGGGCCGCGAGGCGCTCAAGATCCAGTGGAACGACGGCCCCAACGCCAGCTATGAGTCCGCTGCTTTCCGCGCCACCATGGAAAAAGCCGCCAGCCAGCCCGGCAAGGTCGTGCGCAACCAGGGCGACGCCATGGCCGCGCTGGCCGGCCCCGGCAAACACGTCACGGCGCAGTACTACCTGCCGCATCTGGCCCATGCCACCATGGAGCCGCCGGTGGCCACCGCGCGCATCGCAGGCGGCAAGTGCGAGGTATGGACCTCCGTGCAGGCACCGCAGGCCACGCGCGAGACCGTGGCCGGGCATCTCGGCCTCAAACCCGAGGACGTCACCGTGCACGTGACGCTGCTGGGCGGCGGCTTCGGCCGCAAGTCCAAGCCGGACTTCGCCGCTGAAGCCGCGCTGCTGTCGAAGGCCATGGACGGCAAGCCGGTCAAGGTCACGTGGACGCGCGACGACGACCTGCACCACGATTACTTCCACACCGTCTCCGTCGAGCACATGGAAGCCATGCTGTCCGCCGACGGCCGCGCGCAGGCCTGGCTGCACCGCACCGCGGCTTCCACCATCGCCTCGATCTTCGCTGCCGGCGCCAGGAACGAAGCGGCGTTCGAGCTCGGCATGTCGGCCGTCAACATGCCCTTCGACATCCCCAACGTGCGCGTGGAGAACCCTGAGGTGGAGGCGCACACGCGCATCGGCTGGTTCCGTTCGGTATCCAACGTGCCGCACGCGTTCGCCGTGCAGTCGTTCGCGGCCGAACTGGCCGCCGCGGCCGGGCGCGATCACCGCGACTACCTGCTCGCGCTGCTGGGACCGGACCGCAAGGTCGACCCGACGCAACTGTCCGATACGTGGAACTACGGCGAGTCGCCGCAGCAGTATCCGCTCGATACTGCCCGGCTGCGCAACGTGATCGAACTGRCCACGCGCGAAGCCGGCTGGGGCAGGAAGCTGCCCAAGGGCCGCGGCCTCGGCCTGGCGGTTTGCTACAGCTTCGTGACCTATGTTGCGGCGGTGATCGAGGTGGCGGTGAGCGATGATGGCGGCATCAGCGTGCCGCGCATCGATATGGCGGTGGATTGCGGCGCGCAGATCAACCCGGACCGCATCCGCTCGCAGGTCGAAGGCGCCTGCATCATGGGCATCAGCCTCGCCACCACGGGCGAGATCACCTTCAAGGATGGACGTGCCCAGCAGGACAACTTCCACCAGTACGAAGTGATGCGCGCCCCGGCCGCACCGCGCGCCATCCACGTGCACCTGGTGCCGGGCAGCTTCGACGCGCCGCTCGGCGGCGTCGGCGAGCCCGCGGTGCCGGTCATCGCGCCGGCGCTGTGCAACGCCATCTTCGCGGCCACCGGCAAGCGCATCCGCGCGCTGCCGATCCGCGAGCAGCTCAAGGCGTAAGCCCCGCTGCGCGTGGCGGCGGGCCGGGCGGGAGATCACCCCGCCCGGCCCGTTTTCATTTCTGGCGCCGGCCTTTGAGCTGCCGGCACCGCTCCAGCAGCCGCAGCACCGCGGGGGAGCGCTCGTTGCGGCGATGGATCACCGCCAGGTGGGACAGCACATCGTTGCGCGCGAGCGGCTTGAATACCACGTCCGGCGGCGCGAACGCGCGCATGGAGGCCGGGATGAACGCCACGCCGAAGCCCGCCGCCACCATGCTGATGATGGTCGCCATCTGCCGCGACAGCGCCTCCACGCGCGGCTGGAAGCCGGCCTGGCCGCAGATGGCCAGCGTAATGGCGTAGAAGCCGGTGCCGTGTTCCGTGTGCGTGCAAATGAAGGTCTCGTCGCGCAGCAGCGCCACGTCGATGCGCGCGCGCCGCGCCAGCGGGTGGGTGGCGTGCATGGCCAGCACCACCGGTTCGGCCGCGATGTCGAGCAGCGCCACGCCTTCCGGCAGGGAGCGCAGCGGCGGCCGCACGAAGCCGATATCGAGCTCGCCGCGCGCCACGGCTTCGAGCTGCGCCGGCACGTCGGTCTCGCGCATCGACATGCCGACGCCGGGATACTCCTGGCGGAAACGATGGACCAGGCCCGGCAGCAGGCCAGACAACGCGGCCGATGCCACGTAGCCGATCGACACGCTGCCGACATCGCCCCGGCTGGCGCTGGCGGTGGCCAGCTCGGCCTGGCGTACCTGCCGCAGGATGCCGGCGGCCTCCTCGTAGAACACCGTGCCGACCTCGGTCAGCGCCAGGCGTCGCTTGTTGCGCGAGAGCAGGGGCGCGCCCGCCTCCTGCTCGATCCAGCGGAACTGCTGGCTCAGCGCCGGCTGCGAAATGCCGAGCCGCTCCGCCGCCCGCCCGAAGTGCAGTTCTTCGGCCAGCGCGACGAAATAGCGGTAATGGCGGAGTTCCAGGTTCATTGGCGCCGTCTTTTCCGGATCACCGGAGTTCGTCATGATCATAAGTCTAGCTTATCAAAAATTAAGCAAGCGATACTTGAACCTATGCTGCTCCCCGACGCATGATGCTGCCTTGGCGGCATGGAGTGCCGCGGCACGGATGGGGAGCAAGCCTCGCATGGGACTGGTGAACAAACAGGTGGGCAGCTGCGGCGAGGCCCTGCACGGGCTGCACGACGGCGCCACGGTGATGGTGGGCGGCTTCGGCAGCGCCGGACTGCCGGGTGGCCTGATCGGCGCGGTGCTGGCGCACGGCGCGCGCGACCTCACGGTGATATCCAACAATGCCGGCTACGACGGCGAGGGCGTGGCCAGCCTGATCGAGGCGGGCCGCGTGCGCAAGCTGGTCTGCTCCTACCCGCTGACCGCGGGCGCCACCGCCTTCCGCGACGCCTACCGGCGCGGCGAGATCGAACTCGAACTGGTGGCCCAGGGCACGCTGGTGGAGCGCATCCGCTGCGCGGGCGCCGGTCTGGGCGGCTTCTACTGCCCCATCACCGCCGGCACCATCCTGGCAGAAGGCAAGGACACGCGCGAGATCAAGGGCGTGCAGCATGTGCTGGAGCTGCCCTTGCATGCCGACTTCGCGCTGATCCGCGGCCGGCACGCCGACCGCCTCGGCAACCTGGACTATCAACTGGCCGGGCGCAACTTCAATCCCGTGATGGCCACGGCCGCGCGCGTGGTGGTGGCCGAGGTCGACGGCATGGTCGAGGCCGGCGCCCTGGACCCGGAACGGATCGTGACACCCGGCATCTTCGTGCACCGGGTGGTCGTCACGGCAGCGGCAACGCAAAATGGGAGCGCGCAATGATGCGGTGGACCCGTGAACAGGTCGCGCAGCGCGCGGCACAGGACATTCCCGCCGGGGCCTACGTGAACCTCGGCATCGGCCTGCCGGTGCAGGTGGGCGACATGATCCCGCCCGGCCGCGAGGTTTTCCTGCACAGCGAGAACGGCATCCTCCACCTGGGCCCGAGGCCGCCGGCCGGGCAGGAGAATCCGGAACTCGTCAATGCCAGCAAGCAGCCGGTGACGCTGCGCCCGGGCGCGGCGATCTTCGATTCCGCGCTGAGCTTCGCCATGATGCGCGGCGGCCATCTGGACCTGGCCATCCTCGGCGCGTATGAGGTCGCCGAGAACGGCGATCTCGCCAACTGGACCCGCGCCGACCCGAACACCCCGCCCGCGGTGGGCGGCGCCATGGAGCTTGCCTACGGCGCGCGCGAGGTGTGGGTGCTGATGGAACACACCACGCGCGAAGGCCGCCCGCGCCTGAGGCACCGCTGCAGCCTGCCGCTGACCGCGCACGGCGTGGTGAAGCGCATCTACACGGACCTGGCGGTGATGCGTGTCACGCCGGATGGCCTGCAGGTCGAAGCGATGGCCGAAGGCATGAGCCTCGACACGCTGCAACAGCTGACCGAGGCAAGGCTGCTGGCCTGACGCACGTATCGGCGCGCTGGCGGGTCCGGCGCGTGGACTCAGCCCAGGCGCTTCACCACCGCTTCGGTGAACTGCAGGGTCGAGGCCGATCCCTTCAGGTCGCCGGTCCTGACCTGGTCCTGGTTGAGCGCCTGGTCGATCGCGCCGCGCAGCCGGACCGCCAGGTCCTGCCGGCCCACATGCTCGAGCATCAGTCCGGCGGCCAGCATCAGCGAGATCGGGTTGGCGATGCCTTTGCCGGCGATATCCGGCGCCGAGCCGTGCACCGCTTCGAAGATGGCGGCGGCGTCGCCGATGTTCGCGCCCGGCGCCATGCCCAGGCCGCCTACCAGCCCGGCGATCTGGTCGGACAGGATATCGCCGAACAGGTTGGTACACAGCAGCATGTCGAACTGCCAGGGATCGAGCACGAGCTGCATCGCGCAGGCATCCACGATGCGGTCGTCCATCTCGACGCGGCCGGCATAGTCCTGCGCCACCTCGCGCGCGGCCTCCAGGAAAATCCCGGTCAGCGCCTTGAGGATATTGGCCTTGTGCACCACGGTGATCCTCTTGCGCTGGTTCTTCACCGCGTACTCAAAGGCGAAGCGGGCAATGCGCCGRCAGGCATCGCGCGTGTTGGTGCCGGTGGAGACCGCCACGGCATGCGGATCGTCTCCCACGCCGATGTAGTAGTCGTGCGCCACGTAGAAACCGCCCACGTTCTCGCGTACCAGCACCAGGTCGATATCCTCGAAGCGCCCCGGCACCAGCGTGCGCGCGGGCCGCACATTGGCGTAGAGGTTGAACGCCTCGCGCAGCCGCACGTTGACCGAGCGGAAGCCGCCGCCCACCGGCGTGGTCAGCGGCCCCTTGAGCGCCAGGCCGGTGCGGCGGATGCTCTCCAGCGTCGCCTCCGGCAGCGGGTCGCCACCCTGCGCGATGCCCGCCATGCCGGCCTGCTGCACGTCCCAGGAAAACGGCGCGCCCAGGGCATCGAGCAGCTTGACGGTGGCCTCCACGACTTCGGGGCCGATGCCGTCGCCGGGGATGAGGGTGGCGGGGATTTGTTGGGGTGTCGGGGTGACCATTTGGGTGTCCTGTCGTTGGCGTGCGATCTACAAGAATAGGTGATGGATCGACCGTCGGCGCTGCCGGCATCGACGCTGCGCGTCCCCCCGCAACCACCGCGCGACCCGCAACAGAAACGTCACAAAACCGACATGGCATCAGCTTGACACCCCCACCCCGATCGTCAAGAATCGCAGGATCGGGTTGCCTGCAAATCGCACGAAGCAGTGCCGGGGAGTGCGGGACGGCGCAAGAATGGCGCAAGAACGGCGCAGGAACGGCGCAAGAACGGCGCGGCAACAACACAGAAGCTGCGCCAAAGCAGCGGGGAAACGGCGTAGCATCGCCAGGCAGTTTTTCCGGGCCCGCTTCCCTTGCATGGGAACAAGCGCAAGCGGCCCTCCCTATCCCAGGAGGCACCATTGCGCCACAACGCCCGCAACAGCTCCAAGCCCGCCACCGCTGCCGCCGCCAGTGCGCCGCTGCTGTCCGGGCCCGTCATCAGCCAGCACAGCGAGCTGATCGCGGAACTGATCGATGCAGCCATCGCCGCCGGCACCAAGCCCAATCCCCGCGTCCCCGAAGTGGCTGCCCTGATCGAGGTATTGGGCGCGGATATCCGCCAGCGCGTGACCAACGGTTGCGCCGAACTCGATAGCGTCCGCGCGGGGCTGGACAGCGTGATGACGCTGGCGGAGATGCAAAGCGAGAAATCCGAAGAAGCCTACGGCATGTATTGCCTGCTGAGATTGCTGAGACATCAGCTGGAAGCAGCAGCGGGACAACTCCGGCAATTGATCTGACACCGCGCGCCACGCCGGCGCGCGCGATGCTTCCGGCTGCCATCGGTTTGGCGCGTCCATTGCGCCAGGCGTACCATCATTGCTTCATTCCCAACCGCTGGTTGCAAATCATGGACAAGGCCCGGGCACTCACTCTCTTTCTTGGCGTCGTGCGGGCGAAGAGCTTCAACCAGGCGGCAGTGGAGGCCGGCGTCACACCGCAAGCCGTCARCAAGGCGATTCGCACCCTGGAGGAAGAACTGGGCGTGCGGCTTTTTCACCGGACCACGCGCAAGATGAGCCTGTCCACCGAGGGTGCCCGGCTATTCGAGCTCGCGGAGCCCGGCATGCGTCAGCTCGACGAGGCGCTCGGACAGGTGCGCAGCAGCAAGAGCGAAGACGACGGAATGATCCGTCTCACGGCGCCGCCTTCCATTGGCGCCCGCGTGCTGGTGCCGCTGATCAGGGCATTCCGCGAACAGTACCCCGGGATCACCTTCGATATCGTCTTGAGCGACCTGTTCACTGACCTGGTCGAGTCACGGATCGATATCGGATTTCGCGCCGGCACGAGCCCCGGCCAGAATCTCGTGGCCCGGCGGCTGTGCGACCTGCCGCTGCTGATCTGTGCCGCCCCGGCCTACCTGGAAAAGCATGGCGAGCCGGGTAGCCTGGAAGACCTCGCCAACCACCAGTGCACAGGGTTCAGGCGCCCCGTCACGGGCCGCATGGTGCCATGGGAGCTGCAGGTGGACGGCAATCTCGTGTACCAGGAATTCCCCGCCGTGGCCACCTTCAACGACGTCGAGACGGAGGTCGAGGCGGTGCGGGCCGGCATCGGGATCGGTCAGCTCTCGGCCTACATGGTGCACGAGGACCTCGGGACCGGCAGGCTCGTCCCGGTGCTGTCGCGCTTCAGCAGCAATAATGTGGGCCTCTACATGTACTACCCGCATCGCAGCCACATCCCCGTACGGGTCAGGCGCTTCATTGACTTCGTGGCCGATGCCAGCCGCGGTGCCGAGCATTCGCTGTCGCAGCTGGCGGGCGTTGCGGGCGCCGCCAGCCCCACAAGGCGCACGCGGCGCCAGGCCGGCTAGCGCCATGCGCCACGGCGGATCGCGCGGCGAGATCCGAGGGCACCCTCAGGCACTTTCGCCATGCGAGAACGCTGCTAATATTGTCTGAGCCATGCATGCGCTGGCCGGAGTCGCTCCCGCGGCTTTCGGGGCTGCGCGATTCGCGGCCGCACGGCTGCGCGCCGGGACGGATGAGGGGGACGTGATGAATAAGGCCGATCCGAAAGACTTGCCACCGTCGCCACTCGCCAGCCGCCAGCACCAGCTCTATCCGCTACTGAGCCAGGCGCAGCTGCAACTGATGAGCCGCTATGGAGAGCGGCGCCACATTCCCGCCGGCGAGGTGCTGTTCCGGCAGGGCGACCGCCATGTCAGGACCTTCGTCGTGCTCTCCGGCGGCGTCCAGGTCGAACGCAGTACCGCCCTCGGCTCGCACGTCGTCGGCAAGCACGGCCCCGGCATGTTCTCGGGCGATATCGGTTCGCTGGTCGGGCGAGGCGCGGTCGCTACCGTCAAGGCCGACCGCGACAGCGAGATGCTCGTCATCGAGGCCGAGGCAATGCGTACGCTGGTCATTTCCGAAGCCGACCTCAGCGAGATTGTCATGCGCGCGTTCATCCTGCGGCGCGTCGCCTTCATCGACGATGAAGCAGGTGGCGGCGTGATCGTGATTGGCTCGCGGCAGTGTCCCAACGTGCTTCGCCTGCGCGAGTTCCTTGCGAGAAACGGCCAGCCGGCGGCTTACTTCGACATCGAAGTGCATGAGGAAGCAAAGGACCTGATGCGCCGGTTCAGTGTCCGCGCCGAGGATATTCCCGCCGTCATCACGCCGCGCGGCGAGGTCTTGCGAAATCCGAGCAACCGCGAGCTGGCCGACGCGATCGGCTCAAGCCCGGACGCACTGCACGGAAGGCACTTCGACCTTGCGGTGGTCGGCGCGGGCCCCGCCGGCCTGGCCGCCGCGGTGTATGGCGCGTCCGAAGGCCTGCGGGTCATCGTGCTGGACGCCAAGGCGCCCGGCGGCCAGGCGGGCACGAGTTCCAAGATCGAGAACTACTTCGGTTTTCCGACAGGCATCTCGGGGCGGGCGCTGGCGGGGCGCGGCTTGTCGCAGGCGCGGAAATTCGGCGTCGAGGTGGCCGTGCCGGTGCAGGTGGAAGCGCTGCGCTGCGATGGTGAAGCCGCGTTCGACATGCGGCTCGACAACGGGGAGGATATTCACGCGCGCGCGGTGGTGATCGCCACGGGCGCGAGGTATCGCAAGCCGCCCCTGAAGAACCTGGCGCAATTCGAAGGAAGGGGGATCTATTACAACGCCTCGTTCATGGAGGCGACCTACTGCTCCGACGACGCGGTGATCGTCGTCGGTGGCGGGAATTCGGCGGGGCAGGCGGCGGTATTCCTCTCGGGACACTCGCGCCACGTCCACGTCATGGTCCGCGCCAAGGGCCTCGCGGCGAGCATGTCGCGTTACCTGATCCAGCGGATCGAAGCCGCCGGCAACATCACGCTGCATACGGAGACCGAGATCGTCGACCTGATCGGCGACTCCAGGCTGCGGCAGGTGCGGTGCGTGACGCGGGGCAAGGACCCCGTGCTGCTGGACATCGAGCACGTGTTCCTGTTCCTTGGCGCGGATCCTTGTACGGCGTGGCTGGGCGATTGCGTGGCGCTGGACGAGAAGGCCTTCGTCCTCACGGGCTCGCAGGTGCCGCCCTCCCTCTGGCGGCTCGAGCGGCCTCCGCAGCCCATGGAGACAAGCCATCCGGGCATCTTCGCCGTTGGCGACGTGCGCGCCGGCTCCGTGAAGCGCGTTGCCGCCGCGGTTGGCGAGGGAGCGGTGGCGGTGCAGTCCTTGCACGAGTACTTCGCGGGCTGAGCCGCGGCCGGAACTGGCACAAGCTTGGCGCAGGCCTGGCGCGGACCCGGCGCGGCCCGCGGCCGGACGCCAGGCACTGGCAGGCGCGGGTATTACGCCGTGGTATTCAGCATCGAGCCCGAGGTGTTGCCGTTCTCGGCCAGCAGGGTCCGGGTCAGTGCGTTCATGGCCGTCTGCAGCGACGCCGAGGTCTGGGCGACCTGGGCCTGGAGGTTGCCCACGGCGGCGGTCTTGGCCTCGCGGTCCATCTTGCTGGCCTCGACTGCCTTGAGCTGGCGCAGTTCTTCGGCCAGTTGCTTCTGCAACTGGGCGATCTGCTTCTTCAGTTCCTTGACGGTGTCGGACTCGCCGCTGCTGCTGTCGCTGCTGGCGCCGCTGGCACTGGCGCCCCCCAGCCCGGCCGGGCCGGAGATGTGGCCGCCCGCGGCGGAAGCCGATGCGCCCGTGGCCTGGGTGTCCTGGCCTTCGGCCGCTGCGGCCTTGACGGGGGTAGTCGATCCGGAAGGCGTTACCTGAGGGGCAAACGCGGTGATGCTCGACATGATCAGGTTGTCCGAAGAGTTTGGCATAACCGGATCATCGGCACCCGGGCGGAGAACTTGAGCGGCTTGCGGTGGCTGCGCGCGCGGCCGCCCCCCCGGGCGCCCCCTTTACCGGTCGACAATCGTCCCCAGGTTGATGCGCACGCGCTGCAGCAGGCTGATCAGCTGGTCCCGGTCCTGCGCGCTCAGGCCGGCCAGCGCCTCGGCGGCGACCTCGTCGCCGACGCGGCGCGCCTTGTCCAGCGCCATCTCTGCCTTGGCCGTCATGCGCACCACGCGTTCGCGGCGGTCTTCGGGATTGGGCTTGCGCTCGATCCAGCCCCCCTCTTCCATGCGGTCCAGCAGGCGGCCGGCGGAGATCGGCGCCACTTCCAGCAGGTCCGCCAGCCGCGCCTGGTTCACTTCGCCGTAGTGGCTCAGGTAGGCAAGCGCATGGCACTGCGCGCGGGTCAGGTCGAGCGAGGACTTCGCCAGGTCGTCGAAACGCTTGCCGCACAGGCGGCCAACGTCCGAGACCAGGAAGCCAAAGCGCTTTTCGAGTTTCGTTTCCATGGCGCGATTGTACAAACATCTGCGCGGCGCCCCTTCAGTGCGCGGGGAGGACGTAAGCGCTTGCCACATCGGGGCGCCGCCGTATAATAAGCATGCTTATCATCCTGCCAGGCCGCCCCCACCATGTCTTCCCTAGCGGTGCCCGCGCGCGTCGAGACGCCGCTCAACCGGCCCATGATCACTATCGCAATCATGGCCGCGACCCTGATCCAGACGCTCGACAGCACCATTGCCAACGTGGCGCTGCCGCACATGCAGGGCAGCCTGTCCGCCTCGCAGGACGAGATCACCTGGGTCCTCACTTCCTATATCGTCGCCGCCGCGATCGCCACGCCRCTCACCGGCTGGCTTTCCGACCGGCTCAGCGTCAAGCGACTGCTGGCCATCTCGATCGCCGGTTTCACCGTGGCCTCGGCCTTGTGCGGGCTCTCCGAGACGCTGGCGCAGATCGTCGCATCGCGCCTGCTGCAGGGGATCTTCGGTGCCTCGCTGGTGCCGCTGTCGCAGTCGATCCTGCTCGATATCAACCCGCGCGAGAAGCAGGGACAGGCCATGGCGGTGTGGGGCATGGGCGTCATGGTGGGACCCATCCTGGGCCCGACCCTGGGGGGCTGGCTGACCGACAGCTACAACTGGCGCTGGGTATTCTTCATCAACGTGCCGATCGGAGCCTTCGCGCTGTTCGGCGTGCTGTCGTTCCTGCCGAACCGGGAGCCGGCGCGCAGCGTCAGGTTCGATGCCTTCGGCTTCATCACGCTGGGGCTGGCCATCGGCGCGTTCCAGGCCATGCTGGACCGCGGCGAACAGCTCGACTGGTTCGGCTCGATGGAGATCCGCGTGGAGGCCATCGTGGCGGCGCTGGCCTTCCTGTACTTTGTCGCGCACACCGCCACGGCAGGCAAGCTCTCTTTTTTCCGCTACGAACTGCTCAAGGACCGCAACTTCGCCACCGGCGCCTGCTTTATCTTCGTGATCGGCGCGGTGATGTACGCCACGCGCGCGCTGCTGCCGCCCATGCTGCAGAACCTGATGGGCTACCCCGTCGCCACCACCGGGCTGGTGACCGCGCCGAGCGGCGCCGGCACCATGCTGGCCATGCTGCTGGCCGGGCGCCTGCTCAAGCGCATCGACGCGCGCATGCTGCTGCTGTGCGGCTTCCTGATCTCGGCCTTCGCGCTGTGGCAGATGATGCAGTACACCATCGTGCTGTCGGTTTCGGACATCGTGTGGCCAGGCGTCATCCAGGGCTTCGGGCTGGGGCTGGTGTTCGTGCCGCTGAGCGCGCTGACCTTCTCCACCCTGGCGCCGGCGTTGCGCGCCGACGGCACCGCCACCTACAGCCTGATGCGCAATATCGGCAGCAGCATCGGCATCTCCGTGATCCAGACCCTGATGACGCGCAATACGCAGGTCGCGCACGCAGACCTGGCCGCCAACGTGAGCATCTACAACCCGGCCATGCAGTCGCTGCTGGCCAGCGGCTCGCGCCATGACCTGGCCTTGCTCAACCAGTCGATCAACCAGCAGGCCACGATGATCGCATACCTCAACGACTTCAAGGTCATGTTCGTGGCAACGCTGCTGGTGGTGCCGCTGATCCTCCTGATCAAGCCCGCCCGCCACGCCGACGATGCCACCGTGGCCCACGCCGCCATGGATTGACGCGGCGCGGCGGCCCGGTCAGCCGGCGGCGGCCGTGCGCGCCTGCCGGTCGAGGTATTCCGCCACCGCCCGCTGGAATACCGGCAGCTTGCCGGTGAAGAAATGGTTGGCGCCCGGCACCACCACCACGGGCAACTCCTGCGGCCGCGCCCAGTCGAACACCGCCTGCAGCGGCACGTTGGCGTCCTGCTCGCCGTGGATGACCAAGGCATCGGCCGGCACCGCCGGCGTGTCGTAGCTGCGCCCGCCCGGTGCCGGTCCCGCCGGCATGCCGGCCAGGACCAGGCTCGCCACGCGGCCACCGGATGCCAGCACCCGTCCCGCCACGCGCGTCTGCACATAAGCCCCGAACGAGAATCCCGCCAGCGCCAGCGGCAAGCCGGGATGCGCCTGCATGAGCTGCCGCACCACGCCCAGGGTGTCGTCCGTCTCGCCCTCGCCGGTATCGTGCCCGCCCTGCGTGCCGCCCACGCCACGGAAGTTAGGGCGCACTGCCAGGTAGCCGCGTGCCTCGAACAGCCTGGCCAGCGCCACCGGTATCTTGTGCGTGGCGCTGCCGCCGAGCAGCGGATGCGGGTGCGCGATCACCGCGATGCCCTTGGGGGCGCCCTGCGGCGCGTTGGCCAGGGCCTCGATGCGGCCGGCGGCGCCATCGAACCAGAGCGGATTGTCAGGGGAAGAAAGCGAAGACATGGGGAAGCGAAACTCGATGGATGTGGCGGCCCGGGCAGCGGATGCCGCGCCGCGAACCGGCATTGTAATGCCGGCGGCCCGCGGACGCGCCGGGGCCGCTCCTGCCTATACTCACTCCAGCACGGATACCGCTTCTCTGCCGCCGATCAGGAGGACTCCCCATGAGCGCCCCCCAAGCCCCAGCCGCACCAGTGCCCAAGCCACTGCCGCCACAGGTGGTGCCGGCCGGCTACCGGCAAGGCATCATCACCGCCATCACGGTATTGCTGGGCTTCTCGCTGGCATTCTGGCGCTTCTGGGGCTTCGAAAGCCCCGGACACTGGAGCGCGCAGGCGCTGTGCGCGGCGGTGTCGCTGGTGGCTGCCGTGTGCCTGCAGATCGTCGCGCTGTTCCGCTCGCTGCGCATCGAGGACGACCAGGTCCCGGAATACCGCAAGACCGTGCGCTGGTTCATCGCCTCCGCGCTGGCGTTGCTGATCGGCCTGTCCGGCGCCATGCTGGATGCCGCCCTGCAAGGCTGAGCGGCCGTTCACGGGCGCCGCGCGAGGGCCGCCAAGCAGGCTCGCGCGACCGCAAGTAGAATGCACATCGCCTTACCAAGACAGGAGACAAGCCCATGCCGATTCCCGCCACGCTGGCGTGCCTTTGCGGCCAGGTCGAGCTGCGCATCGCCGGGGAACCCGTCGCGAAAGCCAACTGCCATTGYCAGGCCTGCCGTGACTTCTATGCAACGCCGATGTTCGCGGCGACAGCCTGGGAACCCTCGCAAGTGACGGTGCAACGCGGTGCCGAGCACGTCGCCACGTATCACCATGCCACGCGCGCGCTGCAGCGCCAGTTCTGCCGGCATTGCGGCGAGACCCTGTTCGGCATCAACCGGCTGGGCATGTCGGTGGTGCCCAACAGCTTGTTCGCGCGGGCGGCCGGCGGCCAGTTGCCGGAAGCCCTGCAGCCGGCCATGCACCTGTTCTACCGTCACCGCGTGGTGGATGTGGCGGACGATCTGCCCAAGTACCTGGACGGCTGGGACGGCCCCCTTCACAAGGCCGGCTTCTGAGCCGCCCGCCGCCGGGGATCCCGGGCGGCGCGGCATCATTGCTAGCGCCGCCCGGGCAAGGTCATGGCGGCCACGCCCGTCACCACGCAGGCCAGCCCGATCCATGCGGCGGGCGCCAGCGACTCGCCGAGGAACACCATGCCGATGGCCACGCCGACCGGCACGCGCAGGTAGGCCTGCGCGGTGGTTCCTACCGGGCCGAGCGTGCGCACCAGGCGGAAATAGATCACGAAGGCCAGCGCCGTGGAGAACACCGACAACGCCAGCAGGGCCGCCACCGATGCCATCGACGGATGCAGCGTCCAGGGCCGGTCCACCACGACGCTGACCGGCACCAGCAGCGCCGCGCCGACCATCAGCGAACCGGCGGCCGGCGCGGCCGGCGGCAGGTCCTTGAAGCCGCGGCCATAGATCGCCGCGCCGGCATAGCAGACCGTGGCGGCCACGATGGCCAGCTGCGGCAGCAATTGCTGGCCGAGCCCGCCAAGCGCGCTCGCGCCCACGATCATGCAGATGCCGGCCAGCCCGGCCGCCACGCCAAGCAGCTTGCGTGCGGTGATGCGCTCGTGCCGCGTGACGAGCCATGTGCCCAGCACGGCGATGACCGGCGAAGACGAGTTCAGGATGGTGGCCAGCCCGGCCGGCACCGACTGCTCGGCCCAGGCGATCAGCGTGAACGGCACCACGCTGTTGAGCAGGGCCTGTACCGCGAAGCGCCGCCAGACCATGGCATCGACCGGCATCGGCACGCCCGTGGCCGCCATCCACGCGACGAGAAGCCCGCCGGCGATCAGCGTTCTTGCCGCGATCAGGGTCAGCGGTGGAATCGTGGCGACGCCGATGCGGATGAAGGTGTAGGACGCGCCCCACAGCGTGGACAGCGCCAGCAGGAGCAGCAGGTCCGCGGCGCGCCCGCGCGTGCGCGGCGGGTCGTGCGGACCACGGGCATGGCCGCTGGCAGGGTTGGCGGCCGCATCGGCCGCCGGCGTGACTTGCATGGCTGTCTCCGCAGCTGGACTTGCCTCCATTGTGGAAGCCAGGCGCGGGAAACGTTTCAACGCGTGCCGAAGGATGGATTGCACGCCGTCCGGCATGCCGGACGGCAGAGACTTCAGCTTAGTTGGAGCGGCTGCTGTCGCCGCCGAGCGGATCCACCGTGATCTGCACCTGGCGCAACACGCCCTGGCTGTCGAAGTAGCAACTGAACAGCGAGGCGAGCATGCCGTCCTGGCGGAAGCGGTAGGACCAGACCTCGCGCTTCATCAGCGGAAAATACTGGAGTGGCATGCGCGGCTTGCCGAAATGCTCCTCCACGTCGCGCTTGGTCCAGGTATCGACCTTGGCCTTGTAGATTTCCGTGTTGGTCAGCATCTGCCGGAAGTCCGTCAGCTTGCCGCCGGCATCGAAATCCGCCGCGTAGGCCTGGTAGCCGAGCGGCTGCCTGGAGTAGATCCAGCGGGTGGTGCCATCGGCCAGGCGATACACGTCGGTGGGCGTGCCGAAGGTGCCGCGCACGGCATCTTCGGGAGCGCCGATCATCTTCTGGGCCGTTTCCACCGGCTGCAGCACGCTGCAGCCCGGCAGCGCGGCCGCCGCGGCGGCGCACAACAGCCAGCCACCAAGGTATTGCGAAGGAGTCTTCATGGTTTCGATCCTGGTCCGGGTCGGCACGCCTGGAGCAGCGTCCGGCTGCGGGGCGATGGTGCCCTGGCGCGCTGGCGCCGGCGGCCGCTCCTGCCTGCAATATAGAGCATCGGCCGGCACACCGCCCGAAGCCGCGCGCGGGAAGCCATCCCGGGGGTAACCGATACCACGAAGCACTGGGCTGGCGGCTGCCCGCCAGCCACCGCCTATCGTTCGCCCAGCCGGCCGACAATACCCTTGCGGAACGTCAGGACGCACACAATGAATATCACGCCCATCACCATGGAAACCGATTCGCCAAGGGCGTTGAAGCCGTCGATACCGGTCAGCGCGCCAAGGTAGCTGCCTATCTCGCCCAGCTTGTTCTCGAGCGCCACCACCACGAAGGCGCCGATGATCGGTCCCGACAATGTGCCAAGCCCGCCCACCAAGGTCATGAGGATCACCAGGCCCGACATCGACCAGTGCACGTCGGAGAGCGTCTCGAAACCCAGCACCAGCGCCTTGATCGAACCCGCCAGCCCCGACAAGGCCGCGGACAGCACAAACGCCATCAGCTTGAAGCGGTCCACGTCATAGCCGAGCGAGATGGCGCGCGGCTCGTTCTCCCGGATCGCCTTGAGGATCTGGCCGAACGGCGAATGCACGGTGCGAACGATCAGCGCGAAGGCCGCGACGATCATCGCCAGGGCCACGTAGTACAGCGTCGTATCGTCGGACAGCGACAGCAGGCCAAGCAGCTTGCCGCGCGGAATGCCCTGCAAGCCGTCTTCCCCGCCCGTGAAGGGTGTCTGCAGGCAGATGAAGTACAGCATCTGCGCCAGCGCCAGCGTGATCATCGAGAAGTAGATGCCCTGCCGGCGGATGGCCAGCGAGCCGACCGCATAGCCGATCAGCGCCGCGCTGCCCGCGCCCAGGAGCAAGCCGGTCTCCGGGCTTACGCCCCACACCTTCATGGCGTGGCCGGCCGCGTAGCCGGCACCGCCGAAGAAAGCGGCATGCCCGAAGGACAGCAGCCCGGTGTAGCCGATCAGCAGGTTGAACGCACAGGCGAACAGCGCGAAGCACAGTACCTTGAGCACGAACACGGGGTAGGCGCCGGCCAGCGGCGCCACCAGCAAGCCCAGCAGCAGCAGGCCATACAAGGCGCCCTTCGGAAAGCGGCGGGCCGCCGCGTCTTGCCGCGGTGTGATCGCCGCGATGGATTGTCCGTTCATCATTTCTCCTTCCCGAACAGCCCTGCCGGGCGCAGTAGCAGCACGATCACCATGATGACGAACACCACGGTCGACGATGCCTCTGGATAGAACACCTTGGTGAAACCCTCGATCACGCCGAGCCCGAGCCCGGTGAAGATCGAGCCCGTGATCGAGCCCATGCCGCCGATCACCACGACGGCGAACACGATGATGATCAGGTTCTGCCCCATCAGCGGCGATACCTGCATGACCGGCGCGGCCAGCACGCCGGCAAACGCCGCCAGCGCCACGCCGAAGCCATAGGTCAGCATCACCATCAGCGGCACGTTGACGCCGAAGGCCTCCACCATCCTGGGGTTCTCGGTACCGGCGCGCAGGTAGGCGCCGAGCCTGGTCTTCTCGATGATGAACCACGTCGCCAGGCACACCACGAGCGATGCGGCCACCACCCATACGCGATAGTCTGGCAAGCGCATGAAGCCCAGGTCCGTGGCGCCTTGCAGCGCTTCCGGCGGCGAGTACGGCAGGCCCGACACGCCATAGACGGCGCGGAACACGCCCTCGATCACGAGCGTGATGCCCAGCGTCAGCAGCAGGCCATAGATGTGGTCGAGCTCGTAGATCCGGCGCAGCATGGTCTTCTCGATGACGACACCCAGCACCGCCACCACCAGCGGCGACAGCCCCAGCATCACCCAGTAGCTCAGCCCGGCGTATTCCATGCCGGCCCATGCCAGCAGCGCGCCGAGCATGAAAAGCGCGCCGTGCGCGAAGTTGATCACGTTGAGCAGGCCGAAGATCACGGCCAGTCCCAGGCTCAGCATCGCATAGAAGGCGCCGTTGACGAGCCCCAGCATCAACTGCGACAGCAGGGCCGGGAGCGGGATAGCGAATATGGTCATGCGACGTTCCTTATACGCCCAGCAGTGCATGCAGCACGGGCATCTTCGTTTCCAGCTCATTGGCCGCGAAGCGCTCAACGATGCTGCCGTGCTCCATCACATAGAAGCGGTCCGCCAGCGGCGCGGCAAAGCGGAAGTTCTGCTCCACCATCACCACCGTGTACCCCCTCGTCTTCAGCATCAGGATCATGCGGGCCAGCGCCTGCACGATCACCGGCGCGAGTCCTTCCGAGATTTCATCGAGCAGCAGCAGGTTGGCGCCGGTGCGCAAGATGCGCCCGACCGCCAGCATCTGCTGCTCGCCGCCCGACATGCGCGTGCCCTGGCTCTCGCGGCGCTCCTTCAGGTTCGGGAACATCTCGTAGATCTCGGCCTCGCTCATGCCGGCGCGCCGCCCCTTCAGTTGCGGCGGCAGCAGCAGGTTCTCCCCGCACGACAGGCTGGAGAAGATGGCGCGCTCCTCGGGGCAGTAGCCAATGCCGTAGTGCGCAATGCGGTGTGTGGGCAACCCGATGGTTTCATTGCCGTCGACGCGGATCGAGCCCTTGCGCGTGCCGGTGAGGCCCATGATCGCGCGCAGTGTCGTGGTGCGCCCCGCACCGTTGCGACCCAGCAGCGTGACCACCTCGCCGCGATTCACGCTCAGGTCCACCCCGTGCAGGATGTGGGATTCGCCGTACCAGGCGTGCAGGTCCCTGATCTCGAGGGCCGGTGTGTTCGATGTTGTCATGTCTTCCCTCAGTGCGCGCCCCGCAGTTCGGCATCAGCGGTGCCCATGTACGCCTCCATCACGCGCGGGTCCGTCGACACCGCTGCGTACGGGCCCTCGGCCAGGATGGCGCCACGCTGCAACACCGTGATCTTGTCGGCGATCGATGCGACCACGTTCATGTTGTGCTCCACCATCAGGATGGTGCGGCCCGCCGACACTTTCCTGATGAGCTGCGTCACGCGGTCCACGTCTTCATGGCCCATGCCCTGCGTGGGCTCGTCAAGCAGCATCAGCTCCGGATCCATCGCCAGCGTGGTGGCGATCTCCAGCGCGCGCTTGCGGCCATACGGCAGGTTGACAGTCACGGTTTGCGCAAACTCGGYCAAGCCGACCTGTTCGAGCAGCTCCATCGCGCGGTCGTCGAGCACCCTGAGCGAACGTTCGCTGCGCCAGAACCGGTACGCGGTGCCAAGCTGGCGCAGCAGCCCGATGCGCACGTTGTCCCGCACGGTCAGGTGCGGGAATACCGCCGAAATCTGGAACGAGCGAATCACCCCGCGCCGCGCGATCTGCGCCGGACGCTCACGGGTGATATCGATACCGTTGAAGAGAATGGTGCCGGTGGTCGGCTCCAGGAACTTGGTGAGCAGATTGAAGCAGGTGGTCTTGCCCGCGCCGTTGGGGCCGATCAGGGCATGGATCGAGCCGCGGCGTACGCGCAGGCCAACGCCGCTGACCGCGGTGAATCCCCGGAATGTTTTTCCCAGGTTGCGGGTTTCTAGTATCAAGTCGTCTAGGTGCATGGCCGTGACACAATGGGTATGCCTTGGAGATATGGCCGCCGAAGCGGTGCTCAGCCCGCGATGGGCAGCGTCGTGATGGCGTACGCATGCCGCAGGGTGCGGCGGAGCACCGGGTCGTCGAGCTCGATCTCGAAGCGCTCTGCCGCCCGGATCCCGCCTATCGCGGGCAAGGTCCCGCACAGCATCGCCGAACCGTCGGAGAAGTCGCCGCCATGCCCGGCGAACTTCGCCAGCAGATCGGCCGGAGAGCGCATGGCCGTCACCGCGCCCTCCTGATACAGCACGCGCTCGCCGTCGATGGTGGCGTAGGAACGCAAGATCAGCCGGTCCCAGTGGCCCTCGACCTCGGCGAGGCGCCACAGGGCCGCGGAGCAAGGTTTCTCGCACATCTGCTTCGAAACCGTGATGCCATAGGTTTCCACCTCGCGGTCGGTGTGATCCGATSCAATGCCGATCAGGATCTCGCCTGCGTCCTTTACCAGCAGGAACTCCGCCTCGCCGCTGCTCGCCTCGCCGCTCACCTGGATCTCCCGCGGCGAAGCCAGGCGTTGCGCCGCCACACGATAGAAGACCGGCGTGTAGGGCGGGCGCCTGACGCCGAGCGCTTCCAGTTCCCGGATGTGGGCCTCCATGGCTTCGGCATCCCGTCCGGTCCAGCCCGCCACGACGAGCTGGCGGATCGTGACGCTGCGCTGCGAATTTCCCTGGCGGCTCTCGATATCAAAAGTGAGCGTTTTCATGCTGAATGGTCTCCTGGATGGTGGGTCTGGCCGGCGCTCGCGCCGGCCGGGGGCACGCCTATTTGCCGACGAGCGGGCAGGTGCTGGCGCTGAGCGGACGGAAGGCTTCGCTTGCGGGAATCACGCTCTTGATCTTGTAGTAGTCCCACGGCCGCCTGGACTCTTGCGGCCGTTTCACCTCGACCAGGTACATGTCGTGGACCATCAGGCCATCGGCGCGTATCTTGCCGTCCCTGGCGAAGAAGTCGTTGACGGGCGTCTCCCGCATCCTGGCCAGCACCGCATCGCTGTCGTCGCTGCGCGCGGCCTGGACGGCCTTGAGATAGTGCATCGTCGAGGAATAGACCCCGGCCTGGACGAGGGTTGGCATCCGCTTCGTCTTCTCGAAGAAGCGCTGGGACCAGGCCCGCGTGGCGTCGTCGCGATCCCAGTAGAACGCGGTCGTCAGCGTCATGCCTTGCGCGGCGGGAAGCCCCAGGCTGTGGATGTCGCTGATGAACATGTGCAGCCCGGCCAGCTTCTGCTTGCCTGTGGCGTTGATGCCAAAATCCCTTGCCGTCTTGATGGCGTTGACGGTGTCGGCTCCCGCGTTGGCAAGGCCGATCACCTTCGCGCCGGACGCCTGGGCCTGGAGCAGGTAGGACGACAGGTCGGCGGAATTGATCGGGTGCCTGGCCTTGCCCGCCATCTTGCCGCCGACGCTGCCCAGCGCGTCGGTCGCATCCTTCTCGAGCGATGCGCCGAGGGCATAGTCGACGGTCAGGAAGTACCAGCTGTTGTCCCCGCCCTTTGTCAGCGCCTTGACGGTGTTGGCGGCGAATGCATAGGTGTCGTACGAATACTGGATCGTATAGGCAGAGCAGTCTTCGTTGCTCAGCCGGGTCGTGCCGGCGCCGCTCGCGATGACGATCTTGTGCTTGACCTTGCCCAGGTTGGACACCGCCAGCGCCACCGACGACGGCAGCGCGTCCTGGATGATGTCGACCTTCTGGTTGTCGAACCAGCCGCGGGCGATGGTCGCGGCGACGTCCGTCTTGTTCTGGTGATCGGCGTGGACCACCTGGACCGGCGCGCCCAGCACCGTGCCCCCGAAATCCTCCACGGCCATTTGCGCCGCCACGACCGACCCTTTGCCGCCGATATCGGAGAATATCGATGACATGTCGGTCAGGACGCCGATCTTGACCACGCCGTCGCTGATCCGGGCTGGCTCCGCCGCTCCCACGGGGGCGGCACAAACAGTGGCGCTGGCCAGGATGGCCGCACCGAAACGCATTGCAGGCATGATGTCTCCTCTGTGTTTTTTCGTTGCGTCTGGAATCGTCGCCGGTGCTTGCCTAGCGCCGGTCCTGCTGCAGCACCTTCTCCACACCCATGCCGATGGCCAGCAGCCTGCGGTCGGCCAGGTGGCGGCCGAACAGCATCAGGCCGACAGGCGCGTCTCCCGGCCGATGGCAAGGAACGGACAGCGAACACAGGTCGAGCATGTTGGCGATGGCGGGGTTGCGCAGTAGCAGCCGATTGGTCTTGAAGAACGCCTCGTCATCGTCGAGATCGGCGATGCGGGGAGCCACGATCGGCACGGTGGGCAGGACCACGGCGTCAAAGCCGGTCAGTTCCGCGTCCGCCTGCCGGCACAGCGCGGCCCGGCGCTTGAGCATGCGCAGGTAGTCGGCGGCACGCTGGCCGTCAGCCAGGCGGATGCGCGACAATACGCGGGGATCGTAGCGCCCGGCATGCGCTGCCATCAGGTCGCCATGCCAGGCGCTGGCTTCCGCTGCGACAAGCCCGCCGTCGGCGCCGATTTCGGCAAGACTGTTCCAGCTGTCGAACCAAACGTCCCGCAGCAATGCGCCCGCCGCCGAAAGCCGGCACAGGGCGCGTTTATACGTCTGCGCCACTTCGTCCGTCATGCCTTCGAGTACCAGCCCGGCCGGTACCGCCAGGCGCAGGCCTGCCACCGGCACCGGCTTCAGCGCAGCCAGGTCCTCGCCGGCCATCACGGCGTCGATGGCGGCGCAACACGCCACCGTGCTGGCCAGGCAGCCGACCGAGTCGTAGCTGGACGACAGGGGCACGGTGCCACGCAACGGCACGCGGCTCGCCGTGGGCTTGAAACCGGTGATGCCGCACAGGGCTGCCGGAATGCGGCAGGACCCGCCGGTATCCGAGCCTATCGCGGCAAGAGCCATGCCGTCGGTGACCGAGACCGCGGCCCCGGCGGACGATCCGCCCGGGATGCGTGCCGCGGAGCGGTCGAAGGGATTCCGCGGCGTGCCATAGTGCGGATTGATGCCGACGCCCGAGTAAGCGAATTCGCTCATGTTGGTGCGACCGACGAAGACGGCACCCGCCGCCCGCAGGCGCCCGATGGCGAGCGCATCGTGGCTGGCAGGCACTTCCGGCAACACGCGGGCGCCGGCCCGCGTGACATCGCCTTGCACGTCGAACAGATCCTTGACCGAGAGCGGCACGCCGGCGAGCGGGCCGGCAACGCCCTGCTCGCGCAGCATGTCGCAGGCCGCGGCCTGCTTTCGCGCCGCCATGCTGACGCCGTGCGGAAAGACCCGCCCGCCTTCGCCGGCGGGATTGCAGATCCGCTCGACGCACGATGCCAGCAAGGACTTTGCATTTGCGCCACCGCTCGCCAGCAGGTGCAGCGTCGCTTCCAGGGTCGGGGCCACGATCAGGCGGGGTCGAAGTAGTGGATTTCCAGCAGCATGCAGCCGCCGTCCGACTTGAACGGACCGTGGAATGCGCCGGGCGGACGGCAAGCGTAGGTGTTGGGCGCGAAGGCTTCGCCGCCCTCTCCGTTGACGTCGTTGCCGACGGTCAGGTCGCCGCTCACGAGATAGACTTCCTCCCAGTACTCGTGAACGAACGGCGAGGTAGTAAACACGCCGGGCTGGAAGCGCAGCAGGCGGGTACGGCTGCCGCTGCGGCCGCGCTCGTCGAGCGAGCCGGACAGGATCTTCTGCTGGATGCCCGAGGGATAGCCGTGCGGGACCTCCCAGCCGGATGCAAGGTCCAGGGAGTGGAACTCGTCGTGGAGTTTGTTGATCGCCATGTTGATCTCCGTAGGTGTGGTGATGGATAGCGCGAAGGGGACTGCGTTGAAGGTCAGCTCAGGCGGCCTGGGCCAGGCGGGCCAACTCGCCGTCGAGGGAATAGCTGCCCAGCATGTTGTCGACCAGATTCGCGGCACCCTTCCAGTCGTAGGTCCGGTAGGCATGCCCCTTGGTGACAAAGGAGGCGCCGGCGTAGAACATCTCGTACTGGTTGTGGCGCGACGCGAACTCTGAGCCGACCGCGTCCCATGCCAGCTTGAAGAACTTGACCCGCTCCTCGGGGCTGCAGGCGGGCGACTTCTGCGTCTTCGCAATGATTTCCGCCAGCGCGGGATTCGCGAAGTCATTGATGCTCGACGGCAGCATGATCATGCCGCCACCGGCCAGCTCGCGCAGCGTGCCGAGCACCTTTGCATAGAGCTGCTGGGTCAGGACCTGCGAGCCATACAGCATGCTGCGATCGGGAATGTAGTAGCCATTGTTGTTGACCTGCCCCTTGGCCTCCATGGCGTAGACCCACGCTTCGACCATCCCGGCCTCGGCGGCAAGCTGGCCGAGCATCTCCCTGACCTGCGGGAAGCTGTTCGTGCCGTTGACTTCGGTGATCTTGAGCGCGATCCCGACCAGGAAGCGCAGCTTCACCATCAGGCGAACCTGGCATTGATAGTTCTGGTAGCTGTGCGCCGGCGTGGCATGGAACTGCTTCGCGCACATCGCGACGTCGCCCGCGACGAAGATCCGCTCCCAGGGCACCTTCACATCGTCGAAGTAGAGAACGGCGTCGTTCTCGTCATAGCGGCTTGCCAGCGGGTTGTCGAAGACCGAGGTAGCGTTCTCCTCGTACGACTTGCGGGACATCACCTTCAGCCCCTTCGTGTTCATCGGCACGGCGAAGGACAGCGCGTACATGTCGTCGCCCTCGCGCAGCGGCTGGATGCAGCTGCAGAAGACCTCGTTGGCCATGATCCCGCTGGTGGCCAGCATCTTCGCGCCCCTGACCGTGATGCCCTCGGCGTCCTGGTCCACGATCCCGACGGCGAGATACTTGTCTTCCTGCTCATGTGCCGACTTGGACTGGTTCGCCTGCGGATTCACGATGACGTAGGTCAGGAACAGGTCGTTGTCGCGGGCGTACCTGTAGTAGTCGCGCAAGGCGCCGGCGCGTGCGGGGTCGGCCTGCTCGAACACGTCGATCCCCATATACATGCCCGATATGCAGGAGGCGACGTGGTCGGGAGAGSGGCCCATGAAGCCGTAGTGCAGCTCGGTCCAGGCCTCCAGCATCTGGCGGCGCTCGACCAGTTCGTTGTAGCTGGTCGGCAATTCCCAGATCCGGCTCACGCGCTTGTGCGTGCCCTCGGGCTGGAACGTCATCTTCCCGATGTTCTCCGGGCGCGCCTGGAAATCGTAGAGATTGGCGTAGCTGCGAATCGAGTTGCGGAACGCCGGGTGGCTCGTGACGTCGGTCACGCGCTTGCCGTCCAGATAGACCTCTCGGCCATCGCGCAGCATCTCGATGTGCTGGTTTCCGGTCTTAACCATGTCTTTTCTCCTGATTGCCTGCTTGCTGTGGATTCAGGCGGCTGCCGGGCTGCTCTCGAGTGCCCGGTACCTGCCGCCAAAGAAGATCAGGGGCCGGCCGTCATGCCGGGCCTGATAGCGGATCACCCGCCCGATGAAGATCACGTGATCGCCACCGTCATGCTGCGCATACGGCTCGCATTCGAAGGCGGCCAGGGCGTCGGGCAGGAGCACGTGGCCGCGGCTGTCGCGCGCCGAATAGTCGATGCCTTCCCACTTCCCGGAGTTCGCCTTCGCAAACCGGTTCGACATATCCTGCTGGGCCTCGGCGAGCACGTTGACCGCGTAGCGCGGCGCCGTGTATAGGTCCGCCAGGCTCAGGCAGCGGCGATCCACCGAGAACAGGACCAGAGGCGGATCGAGGGAAACCGAGTTGAACGACGCGACCGTGATGCCGACCGGCATCTCCTCCCTGGGCGCGGTGATCACCGCCACGCCCGTCGCGAACATTGCCAGCGCATTCCTGAAGCGGCGCTGCGCTTCGGCGTCGAAGCCGGTACCGACAGATGACTCAGACATCGCTACTCCTACACATGTTGTCGTTGCCTTGTTGCTTTGTTTATTACCTTTGTAAATTAGGTGTTATTGAATGCTATGCAACACTGCTATTCAAGTTGGTAAAAACCCTAGGAGGAGCGGGAGCGCGCTACGCTGGCGGACCGGATTTGCGCCGCAAAGCCTTGCTGCACAAGGGCTGGACGATCGTCTCCGGATTTCGGGTGACTGCAGGCGGACCACGCCAGGGCCATCCAACAACCCTACCGCCGGTGTGGCGCCAGCGCAGATGGAGCGCGCGCGGTGCTRGACTCCGCTCCACTTTCCCGCGCAGGGATCGCTCTTCCCTGCGACGCCAACCCATCAGCCGTCAGCGTAGAAGCAGCATGCACACAGCACCCAGGACCTATCCGATCTATATGGATTACAGTGCGACGACGCCTGTCGACAGACGGGTCGTCGATGAAATGGTGCCCTTCCTGCACCAGCATTTCGGCAATCCTGCTTCGCGCAGCCATGCCTACGGATGGCATGCCGAGGAAGCGGTGGAGACGGCACGCTCCCATGTGGCGGCACTGCTGAATGCCGATCCGCGGGAGATCGTCTGGACATCCGGCGCGACGGAAGGCAACAACCTCGCCATCAAGGGTGCGGCGCATTTCTATCGCGGCAAGGGAAGGCACATTGTCACCGTCAGGACCGAGCACAAGGCCGTGCTCGATACCTGCCGCGAACTCGAGAGGCAAGGATTCGAGGTAAGTTATCTCGAGGTGCAGGAAGACGGCCTGATCGATCTCGGCGCGCTGCGCGCTGCCTTGCGGCCGGATACGATCCTGGTGTCGGTGATGATGGTCAACAATGAGATCGGCGTCATCCAGCCGGTTGCGCAGATCGGCGAGATCTGCCGCGCGGCGGGCATCGTGTTCCATTGCGACGCGGTGCAGGCGGCGGGCAAGATCCCCATTGACCTCGCTGCGCTCAAGATCGATCTGCTCACCGTGACCGCGCACAAGGTCTATGGCCCCAAGGGGATCGGCGCGCTCTATGTGCGGCGCAAGCCCAGGATCCGCCTCGAGGCGCAGATCCACGGCGGCGGACATGAGCGCGGCATGCGCTCAGGCACCCTGCCGACGCACCAGATCGTGGGCATGGGCGAAGCGTTCAGGCTTGCGAGGGTGGAGCTTGCAGAAGAGGCAGGCCGCGTCGGGGCCTTGAGGGACAGGTTGCTGGCGGGGCTGACGCAACTCGACGAAGTCTATGTGAACGGGAGCCTGCGGCAGCGAATCCCGCACAACCTGAATATCAGCTTCAACTTCGTCGAAGGCGAATCCCTGATCATGGGCATCAAGGGTGTCGCCGTCTCTTCCGGATCCGCTTGCACCTCGGCCTCGCTCGAGCCATCGTTCGTGCTGCGTGCGCTCGGCCGCAGCGATGAGCTGGCGCACAGCTCGATTCGCTTCACGCTGGGCCGCTACACCACCGAGGCGGAAGTCGATGAAGTGATCCGGCTTGTCACCGCCACCGTTTCCAGGCTGCGCGAACTCAGCCCGCTCTGGGACATGCACCAGGAGGGTATCGATCTGCGCACCATCCAGTGGGCCGCGCACTGAAGCTGTCAGCGCTCCCTGGCGCCACCTCGCGCGGGCTGGACCGTTTGCCGGCGCGCCTGGAGGTGCTCGAGGTCAAGCGCGGCCCGGTCTCCGTTGGCGACGAGCCTGTCGACAACGGAGCACAAGACCTTGAATTCGGTGCGACTCACGCCGTCGAACAACACGTCGTTGATCTGCTGCTGCAGGGGCAACAGTTCATTGAGCAAGCGCGTGCCCGCGGCCGTGATGGTCAGGCGCATCTTGCGCTTGTCGTCGGGGTGGGCCTTCTTGTCGATCAGGCCCAGCTTCTTCAGCTTGCCGGTCTCGAGGGTGACGAAGGCGCCGCTGAGGTGAAGATGATCGGCCAGCTGGTTCACGGTCACCTCACCTTGCTGGGAGAGATGCGCAATGGACCGGATCAGCGAGTACTGGACCCCGGTCAGGCCAATCACGCTGCCGAAGCCGTCCCGCACCGAAAGCAGCCTTGCGGCGAATGGCAGCAGTCCGTTCACGAGATGACGGAACTCGACGTCAGAACCATCGACGAGGCACGCCGGATTGGTGATCGTCAGGGTTTTGTTTCCGGTAGTTGTCGCCACAGGCAATTGCTCCACATAGCTTTTCAAGCAAGCTTTGTGCCAAATTCTAGCAAACAACCCGGCTACGCGGCGGGAAGCTGCAGCGACAAGCCGGATTTCCGCCCTTCCGGGCGCCTCCATCCCTTCGCTGCTCAAGACATGCCATGAACCCGATCCCCTTGCATACCGCCAAGTCACTCCTGGAGACCTATGTCCGGGCCAAGGACAACAACCGCCCGGAACTGATCCATGAGGCCTTTGCGCAAGACGCTACGCTGACGATCTCGATCAACACCGATACGATCGCCTTTCCTGCGAAGACCGAGGGTGCACAGGGCATCGCCGCCACGCTCGTCACGGAGTTTGCCAAGACCTTCGATGCCTGCCGTACCTACTACGTCGCCGACGAACTCGCCCTGGTGGGAGACAGCATTGTTGTCCCCTGGCTGGTGGCAATGCGCGAAACCGCCGCCAACGTTCTCCGGCTTGGCAAGGGCTACTACCGCTGGGGCTTTGCGCAGGCCGATGGCCCGGCGCGCATCGCCAGCCTGCACATACATATCGAGCGGATGGACTCGGTGGCCGATCCGATGGCGGCCACGCTGGCGGCCCTGCAGGCAGGATTGACCTACCCCTGGCTTCCCGCGGATGAACTGAAAACAGAAATCAACCGGCTCGTGGCGGCAAAGCCGTCGCTCGCTTTCCTGCAGGCCTTTGCCGAGCCAGTGCCGCTGCCCTGACACGACACTGGCGCGGGCTCTATCGCGGATGGCCACAGGTTCGGCGCCAGGCCTTCAATTTCCCAGGGTACTGGTGTAATAGCCAAGTCGCGCTTCGACGTCGGCATTCTCCTGCAGGCCGAGCTTCAGCAACTCGCCTACCTTTCTCTGGGCCTGCGGACGACCCACCGATGTAATGAAAGCATCCCATTCGAGGCGAATCTCGGCGTCGGGCGGCAAGCTGGCGATGTCGACCAGGCGCTTGGTGTCGGCAATGGCTTGCTTGTCGAACGAGGCGATCCGCAAGGCGAGCGCTTCCACAAAGGCGTCCAGTTCGGAATCCGGCAACGAGCGATTCACGTAGCCATATCTCTCCGCGAGGTCGCCGTCGATATCGTCGGCCCCCAGCAGCACCTCAAGGGCGCGCCCTCGTCCCATCAGGCGAGGCAACCGTGCCATCGGGCCGCCACCGGGAACAAGCGCGGCGCCGACCTCCCACTGCGAAAGGATGGCCTTTTCCCGACTCGCGAAGCGCATGTCGCTGGCGAGCGACAACTCGCTGCCCACGCCAGTCGCCCGTCCGCGAATAGACGCGATCGACACGACCGGGGCGCGACTCAGGCGCACCAGCATATCCGGCAGCGGGTGCATGCCCGTTGGCCCGGGCGCCATGCTTGTCGACTCTTCAAGATCGCGGGTGAAGTCATAGTGCGTCAGGAAAAAACCCGGCACGGCACTTTCGAAAACGACGACCTTGACGTCCTTGTCCGATTCCAGCGCAGTGATGACTTCATTCAATTGCGGGATGCTATCYGGCCCGAAAATATTGAAAGGAGGATGATTGAGCGTGACTCTCCAGTATTCTGGCGTACGGCATTCCATAAAGATCTGCCGGTCTTTATTTGTCTTAGACATTTGGGATCCTTGGTTGCGGCAAGTGACGCTATACCACCATCATCGCCTCCATAAACCAATCGCGAGAGCCGACGGCACCGCCGGAAACGCACGCGGGCCGGCCTTTTCGAGGACGCTCCTTGAACAGGCTCGCCGCTATCTGGCTCCTTAGTATAGGCAAGGAGAGCAAGATCCAGCGTCGCGCGACGCGGGCGGCATTGTCCGGGCAAACCCCGTCCACGCAACAATAAATAGAATATTAATTGTCAATTCATAAATATTGATTTATTGAACGTAACCGAATCATAAAGATACCGCTTCGTCATAATTTCCAATTCCATCACCATCCGTTTTTTGATYGCGCCGTACCCTGCTGCTAAGATGAAGAGCGCATCGGCCGCCCGGCAAGGAGGGGGCGATGGACGAAAAGGGGGCGCCGTGGCTTCAGGCCGGAGGCGGCGCCCGCCGTCCCGGCGGGGTAACGCAGTCCCGGCCCAAGGAGCACGATGATGAAGATTCTGATGGTACTGACCTCCCACGATCAGTTGGGAAATACGGGGAAGAAGACTGGATTCTGGCTCGAAGAGTTTGTCGCCCCTTACTACACATTCCTCGACGCGGGAGTAACGATCACGGTTGCTTCTCCCAAGGGTGGCCAGCCGCCGCTCGATCCGAAGAGCGACGAGCCCGAGGGCCAGACCGAACTGACAAAGCGATTCAAGGAAGACACGGCTGCGCAGGCGGTCCTCGCCAGCACGGTCAAGCTCGCCGGCGTGAAGGCCGATGACTATGACGCGGTCTTCTATCCGGGCGGCCACGGTCCGATGTGGGACCTGACCGAAGACAAGAACTCGATCGCATTGATCGAGGCGTTCTACAACGCCGGAAAGCCGGTGGCGACAGTCTGCCATGCCCCCGCCGTCCTGCACCGCGTCGTTATCGACGGCCAGCCGATCGTGAAGGGYCGGCGCGTAACGGGTTTCACCAATACGGAGGAAGAGGCAGTCCAGCTGACCAAGGTCGTCCCGTTTCTTGTCGAGGATGAACTCAAGCGGCTCGGCGGCCTGTTCGAGAAGGTGGACGATTGGCAGAGCTTTGCGATCGTCGACGGCCTCTTGATTACCGGTCAGAATCCCGCCTCATCCACGGCCACTGCGCAGAAGCTGCTGACGCTTCTCGGCTGAGTGAAGCCGGTTTGCACAAGGCCTCGCGCAAGGCGGCCTGGCCGTGCGCGACGCGATGCACGATCGACGAGATCCGCCGCGGGCTCCCAGGGAGGCCGCCCGCGGCAGCTGTTGAACCGACTTCACCAACCCGCCAACACTTGGCCGCGGGCCCTTCTCAAGGAGTCATCATGAAGCTGGAAAAAGCTATCTACACCGCCCATGCCACCGCCACCGGAGGGCGCGATGGCCGCGCTGCATCGTCGGACGGCCTGCTCGACGTGAAGCTCGCGCTGCCCAAGGAAATGGGTGGCGCCGGCAATGGCGTCAATCCCGAACAACTGTTTGCTGCCGGCTACTCTGCCTGCTTTATCGGGGCCATGCGTTTCGTAGCCGGACAGCAGAAGATCACGCTGCCGGCCGATACCTCGATCGAAGGCGCGGTCGGCATCGGCCCGATCCCGCAAGGCTTCGCCATCCAGGTCGAACTGAAGATTTCGATTCCGGGATTCGATCGCGCCGAGGCCGAGAAGCTGGTCGAGCAAGCCCATCAGGTCTGCCCCTATTCGAATGCCACTCGCGGCAATATCGACGTGACCCTGACGCTGGTCTAGGGGGCCGGCACGCCGCGCGCGCCAAGCGATCGCATGCCGGTGGCAACCGGCCCGGTCGTGGCCGCCCGGTCCGGTGCCTGGCGGCGGCCACTGCCGGTGCCAGGCAGGCGGAAGAACGCCACCGCTTCATCCAGGTCCCGGCCCTGATCCTGCAACGCGCGCGATGCGCTGGCGGCCTGCTCGACCATGGCTGCGTTCTGCTGCGTGACCTGGTCCATCTGCGAGATCGCGGTGTTGACCTGCTCGATGCCGCGGCTTTGCTCCTGCGCCGCGCCGGCAATTTCCTCCACGATGCCGCTGACGCGCGCCACGGCCTGGGTCACCGATGCCATGGTCCGCCCTGCTTCGCCGGCGAGCGTCGAGCCGTCCTCGATCTGCCGCATCGAACCTGAAATCAGTTCCTTGATCTCCTTGGCTGCGCCGGACGAGCGCTGGGCCAGGCTGCGCACTTCGCTGGCCACCACCGCGAACCCGCGGCCCTGCTCGCCTGCGCGCGCGGCTTCCACCGCCGCGTTGAGCGCCAGGATATTGGTCTGGAAGGCGATCCCCTCGATCATGCCGGTAATGTCGGCGATCTTGCTGGAACTGGCGCTGATGCCTTGCATGGTATCGACTACCCGGCCCACCGCCACGCTGCCGCTCTGGGCAATATCGGCGGCTTCGCGGGCGAGGTCGTTGGCCTGCCTGGCGTTCTCGCTGCTCAGGCGTACCGTGGTGGTCAGCTCTTCCATGCTGGCGGCGGTTTCTTCGAGCGAGGCCGCCTGCTCTTCAGTGCGGCGGCTCAGGTCCGCGTTGCCCGCGGCGATCTCCGCCGAGGCCCCGGCAATGCTGCCGCAGCCTTGGCGCACGCGCGAGACGATCTCGATCAGGCGTTCGTTCATGTCGCCCAGCGACGACAACAGGCGGCCGGCCTCGTCCTGCGAGGTGGCCACGATCTTGCTTCCGAGGTCGCCGCGGGCTACCGTCTGCGCCACCCCGACGGCCAGTTGCAGCGGGCCGGTGATCGCACGGGCGAGCAACAGCCCGCCCGCGGCGGCCAGGACCACGGCGCCAATCGACATGGCGATCAACAGGTTGCGCTGCGCCAGATAGTCCTCTCCCAGCCGCTGCACGGTTTCGGCCTGGCGTGCGGCGGTGAATTGTGTATAGGCATCGGTGGCCTGGACCAGCGCCGCGAGCAGGGGCCGGCATTCTGCATTCATCTTGAGGATGGCTTCGTCACGCTTGCCGGCAAGCGCCAGGCCGACGATGTCCGTGGCCACCGGCCCGTAGCGCGTTTCGATGCTGTCGATATCGCGCACCAGTTTGCGCGCGCCTTCGCTGGCGTCGCTGGCCTGGACCATCTCCTTGAGCCGCGCCAGGTGCGCCTTCACGTCATCGTGCGCGCGCAGCGCCTCGGTCTTCTCGATGGCGATATCCTCGGGCCTGGTCACCAGCACGAGGTTGCGCGCGGCAATGGCGCGGCGGTCGACGGCGGTGCGCACCTGCGCGGCCATCTCCGCGCGCGCATTCATGCCGTGCAGATAGCGGGTGAAGCCTTCGGTGGTCTGGCTCAGCGCGCGCAGCGAGAGCGCGGCGACGGCCAGTGTGATGATGGCGAGCAGGCTGAAGCCGAGCAGGAGCTTGCGCTTGATGGACAGGCTGTTGAACTTCACGGTGATCCCCTCTTGTCCCGTCAGGACATTGGCGCTGCGGATTGGTCCAAGGTTTCTGCTTTGAATCGCCAAGGCGAACCGCTGCCATCCCGTTCCCGCTTGCCCGTCTTTTGTGGTGTGGGCGATCATCGTCTACGCGTCGCTCTTCGGCTCATGCGTGTGCAGCCCGGCGCCGCATGCATGCGGCGCCGGGCTGCAAAGCGGCTAACGGCAGAAGTCGGGAATACTCACCCCCTACCAAAGTGGGGATAGATTTTCGTGAGCGCGCGACCAGGCGGCGCAATCGCCACAGCTCCCGCGCGCTGAAGCATGCCGGCATCGGCGCCGGGGCAAGAGCTGGAATCGGGCAGGCATGCCCGCGCCGGGGATCAGGAAAATGCCGTTTCCGCTAGCGCCGCCGGGTTGAGAGAAGGCGCGCAGCCGTGGGCCAGCGCCGCAACGGCATCGAGGCAAGACATGGCCTGGCGGATGATGCGCGTCTCATGACCGATGCCGCGCGCGGCATCGACTGCCAGCCTGGCGCTCATGCACAGCCGCAGGGCGCTGACCGGAACGCCCGCCTGGTGGCCACAATCCACCGGCTGGCCAAGCTGGCAGGCGCCGCTACCAGACGCCGGCATCTGCAACTGGCGATAGACGGCGGCGGTCTCGTCCCGGCTGAGCGGAGCCCTGCCGCCATGCGAGACGGGCCGGTACAGCAGGAAAGGGTGGATGGTCTGGATACCGTCCCAGCTCGACGGACTGTCCAGCGCGGCGCGGTCCAGCGCCGGTACATCGAGGGCGGCAAAGGCCGGATCGTGGTGCAGCCGTTGCCCGACGGCGTCGGCAAAGCGCCGCAGGATGCCTTCGACCTGCGAGGCGCTTACCGCCCGGAACGCGCGCAACTCATGGACCGCCGCCTGCCAGCGCAGCAGCAGGCCGAAATTGGCGAAGGATCCCAGGGCCTGCGCGCAGGCCCAGTCCTGCGGCCATTCCTCGCGCGCGGAGTAGATACGAAGCTGGGCAGGCACGCCGCGCTGGCGCAGCTTGCCGCCAATCTCCGCTGGCAGCAGCAAGGCGCCGGAGAACGAGGGTCCCGTGAGGAACTTGGAGCCGGTCAGCGCCACCATGAAGCCACTGCGCAGGTAGGCCTGGATGGTGCGTGGTTCAAGGCGGAACTGGCAGGCATCGACCAGCACCTGCACCACCGACGGCCAGCGGCGCCGCAGCCGCATGACGCACGAGATGCCCGGCGCGATGCAGCCGGTCTTGGAGACATCGATCAGCACCAGCAGCACATGGCGCCCGTTACGCGCGGCCTGGCCGACCAGCGCCTCGATTTCCGCGTCGACCATGGCCGCATCCCGCAGGGTTCCGTCGGCATTGCGGATCGGCACATCGAGGATATCGCTGGCGCAGGACTGGCCGAGGGACTCGCCCGGGATGGTGGTACGGCCCAGGGCGTTATACGTGCTGAAGTGCTGCCCGGCGAGCGCCGCGGGCACACCGCTGCCACTTTCGGCCGCGCCCGCCATGATCACCAGCGGCCTGGCGGGCGCGCCATCGCCAGCGCGGTCGCCGTCCCCCGTCACGCGCGCGGCTACCCGCGCGGCAAGCAGGTGCACATCGGTGCCCGACGCCGAGAAAACGAGCCCGGGGTCCTGCGCCTGGTCGATGCCGCACAGTGCCAGCACCTCGCTGCGCAGCCGGTCCATCTCGCGGCGATAAAGCTCGGCCGGCGTCTGGTGCGCCAGCGCGGCGGCGAGCCGGCCGCGCAGTTCGTCGACCACGGCGAACGCCGCCGGCGAGATTCCCGAAGACGTGGACGAGCCGAACGCAGCGAGGTCCGCGCAGGCGAGCGGCTCGCAACCGTACTTGTTGCGGCCTGTGGCGGGGTCCAGCGCGATGCGGTGATCGCCGCCGCTGACCAGCAGCTCAGCCGTCGATGGCAGCGGCATCGGCAGCGTGCGTTCGACCGGCATGCTCGGTCTGGCTGGCATTGATCAGCATGGCCCGGAATGCAGCGAAGATCTTGTGCATTTGCGGCTGCTTGTAGGGAAAGAGGTCGACCGGGTCGATGTCGTGCACGACCATGGCCGTGTCCGCCTCGAACACCAGCAACTCGCCGTCCTGCGTCTCGGCGCAATCCAGGCCGACATAGTCGAGATCCAGGCGCGCCTGGATCAGTGCCAGGGCATCCTTGTGGCGCAGCGCGAAGGTGTGGTCGAAGTCGCGCATGATCGCCGCTTCCTCCTCCCGCTTGACGGCGCTCTCGGCCATGCCGGCATTCAGGTAGTGGATCATCCAGTGCTCGGAAATGCCCACGTGGCACACATAGGGACGCCCCTCGATCAGCACGAGCCGGTATTTGCGGAACAGTCCGTCCGCGTTCCGGTAGTCGATGAAGCGCGACACATAGAAGGCCGGCTCGCCGGACTGCGCCAGGTAAGCGGCCAGCTCGGCCGCGTCGCCGAGCTTTTCCAGCCCCTTGCCGGCATGGGAGCCGAGCGGCCGGACGATGATCGGGAATCCACCTTCGCCCAGCACCGATACGATCGTGGCTTGCTCCCCGGCCACGGCCGCCAGCACCTCGCGGTCCACGCGCAGCGTGGGCGGCATGCAGATGCCCGGTGCCGACGCCAGCGCCGATGCGGCCCGGTCGCGCGACAGCCGCTGCAGGCGATCCGGCAGGTTCAGCACGGGGCGCGGCCAGATCGCGGCGAGCGCGCGGAGTTGCTCCAGCACGGGCTGGGTGCGGTCCGATTCGCCAACGGCAATGAAAAGCACATCGTGCTCCGGCACGGCCTGCGGCAGCGGTTCTTCCGGGGTGACGTACAGCACGTCGAGCGCCACGTCGGAGTTGCCCAGCAGGCATTCCAGCGGCGTGTTCGCCATCAGGTCGCCTGACACCATGATGGCCAGCACGCGCAGGCCAACGGCGCCATCGCGCAGCGTCGGCAGGTGATAGAGCTGCCGCGTCTGCAGCGCCTCGGCCTGGATGGTCATGGCAAGCGCATGATCGCCGAGCAGCTGCAGGACCAGCGAGAGATCCATCAGCGCATTGGCGTCATCCGGCTGCGACTGCAGATGGTTGATCAGCTTCGCGCCGAGGGGGCGCAGGTCTTCATTCTGATGGGCGGCGCGCAGCAGGTGGCGCAGGCCGATCAGCGTGTCCCGGGCCGGCGTGGCGGTTGCGGAATCGTGGATGGCGTTCACGTTCATTGTGTTAGATCGCTGACTTCAGGCACGGATGTCGAAGCGCTCAGCGCCTTGCCGAGTGCGAGGGTCGCGCCAAGCAGGGCATCGATATCCTGCGAGGTGCTGCGATGGTTGAACAAGGCAACCCGGATCGCGAAGCGCCCGTCGAGCATCGTCGACGAAGGCGCGGCGAGGCCGGATTCCTGCAAGGCGACGACCAGATCGCGATTGACCTGGTCGATGGCGCCGCTCGCCGCGGGCCCGGTGCCGGTGAAGCGGAAGCAGACGATATTGAGCGATACCGGCGCCAGCAGCTCCAGCTCCGGCTCGGCACGGATGCGGCGCGCGAGTTCCTGCGCCARTGCGCACGTATGCGCGATCATGCCGCCCAGCCGCTCGGTGCCGTAGACCTTGATCGTGAACCAGGTCTTCAGGGCGCGAAAGCCGCGCGAGAGATCCGGGCCGAAGTCGCACGGCCAGGGCGAGCCGGCCGCCATGCCGCGCTCGCCGCGGCTGAGATAGGTGCCTTCGTGCGTGGCAAAGGTGCGCAGGTGCAATTGCCGGTCCCGGACCACGAAAAAGCCGGCGTCATAGGGGACTTGCAGCCACTTGTGGAAATCGAAGGCGATCGAGTCCGCCTGCTCGATGCCACGCAGGCGCGGGGCAAGCTGGGGACACAGCATGGCAAGTGCGCCAAAGGCGCCGTCGACATGGAAGTGCAGTTGCTCCCGGCGTGCCATGCGAGCGATGCCGGCCAGGTCGTCGATGGCACCGGTATCGACCGTGCCGGCGGTGCCGACGACGAGGAATGGCGAGAAGCCGGCAGCACGGTCCACCGCGATGGCGGCGGCGAGGCGGGCCAGATCCATGCGCCCTTGATCGTCGACGGGAATCGAGCGCAGATTGTCTTTCCCCAGGCCGGCCAGGTCCATGCCTTGCGCGATGCAGCCGTGCGCCCGCGCGGAGGTATAGGCGGTAAGGCGGCACGCTGCCTGCGCCACGCCGCTCGCGCGCACCTCGCCACCGAGTGCCCGGGTCCTGGCGGCCAGCACGCCGCACAGGTTGGCCATGGAGGAGCCGGTCAGGAACAGGCCGCTGGCATCCTGGGGAAAGCCGAACAGCTCGATCACCCAGCGCAGCACCTGCCACTCCACCTCGACCGGGATGTGGTCGCGGCCACCGAGGTTGGCATTGAGCCCGGCCGCGAGCATTTCCGCCAGCATGCCGACCGGGGTGCCGCCGCCATGCACCCAGCCCATGAAGCCGGGATGCGCATTGCCCACGGCATAAGGCAGGATGCTGTCCATGAAGGTCTGGTGCACCCGCTCCAGCCCGCTTCCCTCGCGCGGCAAGGGCTCGCGGAAGCGCTCGCGCACCGCGTCGGGGATCGGCTGCCAGACCGGCCGCTCGCGAATGCCCTGGAGGTAGTCCAGCATATCGTCGAGCATGCTGTGGCCCTGCGCCCTCAGCGCGCTCCAGTCGACAGGGTCGAGGCTGGCGCGGGCTGGCTGCCGGCTGCCCTCGGGGGTTGGTGTTGACATGGCTGATGGCTGTCCGGAAAACGCTGCGTCCCAAGGCGAGGTGCTTTGCGCGGCCTCGCTTGCGGGACATTGTGGCGGGGATCATAGCGCCGGGCCGCCGGCCCGTTCTGACGAGGATGGCGGGTTTCCTGCCCTATTTCTCTGCCAAGCCAGGGGCCCGCCGTGGGTATCCGGCTCCGCCCGGGGCGCGGGCCGGCCCCGCTGCCGGCCCGCGCCGGCACCCCGGGGACCGAAAAACAACACTGCGGCCCCGCCTTACCACAATCCGATCGATTGCGGGCACCGCCGTGCGCGACGATAATTGTGCAATCAAGTATCGCAGGCAACGCTCGCGCCTCCCGTCGGCACTCCCCCACTTCCCATGCAGACACACCAAGGCCTCCCCCACCCCCAACGCGGCTGGGCCATCCTCACCGTGTTTTGCGGCCTCATCATGGCCGTGCTCGACGGCTCGATCGCCAATATCGCACTGCCATCGATCTCCCGCGAGCTGGCGGCAGACCCGAGCAGCACCATCTGGGTGGTCAACGCCTACCAGCTCACCGTCACGGTATGCCTGCTGCCGCTGTCCTCGCTCGGCGACATCCTTGGCTACAAGCGGGTGTACCGCGCGGGGCTGGCGATCTTCCTGCTCGGATCGCTGCTGTGCGCGCTGTCGCCGAACCTGCCCGTGCTGGTGGCGGCGCGCGTGCTGCAGGGCGTGGGCGGCGCCGGCATCATGAGCGTGAACACGGCGCTGGTGCGCTTTATCTATCCGCCCACCAAGCTCGGCCGCGGCATCGGGCTGAATGCGCTGGTGGTGGGCATCACCATCGCCGTGGGCCCGTCGGTGGGCGCACTGATCCTGTCCATCGCGAGCTGGCCGTGGCTGTTCGCCATCAACGTGCCGGTGGCGGTGTTCGCCCTCGTGCTGGCACGCAGCGCGCTGCCGGCCACGCCGCCCCAGCCGCATGGCTTCGACTATCGCAGCGCGCTGCTGTCGGCAGTGGTATTCGCGCTGTTCATCCTGAGCGTCGACGGCGCCGGCCACGCCAGCCTGCGTCCTGCGGCGGCGGCCGGACTGGTGGCCGCCGCGCTGCTGGGCTTGGGGCTGGTGCGCATGCAGCGCGGCAAGCCGGCGCCGCTGGTGCCGGTGGACCTGTTCCGCAACCGCGCCTTCACGCTGGCCGTGGGTACCTCGTTCTGCTCCTTCATGGCGCAGATGCTGGCCTTCGTGGCGCTGCCGTTCTACCTGGAATACCAGCTGGGCCGCTCGCTGCACGAGACCGGGCTGCTGATCACGCCGTGGCCGCTGATGGTGGCGATCATGGCACCCTTGTCGGGTCGCCTGTCGGACCGCTATCCCGCCAGCATCCTGGCCGGAGTCGGGCTGGCGCTGCTCGGCAGCGGGCTGGTCGGCCTGGCCTTGCTCGGCCCCGACGCATCGAGCTTCGGCATCGGCTGGCGCATGGCGATGTGCGGGCTGGGCTTCGGGCTGTTCCAGTCGCCCAACAACCGCGCCATGATCGGCGCCACGCCGCCCGCGCGCAGCGGCGGCGCCAGCGGCGCGCAGGCCACCACGCGGCTGCTGGGGCAGACCACCGGCACCGCGGTGGTCGCACTGCTGTTCAGCGTGGACCAGACCGGCGCGGCAAGGCTGGCCTTGTATGTGGCGGCGACGGTGGCCACGGTGGGCGCGGTGGTGAGCTTCAGCCGGCTGCGCAGCGGCAGTGGCTCCCAGGCGCGGGGCGCGGCCGAAGCGGATATCTGACGCCCGGCCGGCGCCCTGCACCGGGATCCCGCCGGCTTGCTCCCCTCCCCCGCAGCGCCCGCTGCGGGAGAGGGGAAGCCTTACACCGCCAGGCCAGCCCCGACTGTGCGCTCCGGGGCGATCACTCCGCCTTGGCCCCCGACTCCTTCACCACCCTCGCCCACTTCGCGATCTCGGCGCGCTGGTAGCTTGCCAGCGTTTCCGGCGTGCCTAGGATCGGGTCCAGTCCCAGGGTCTTGAGCTTGGCCTGGACGTCGGGCAGCGTGTAGATACGGTTGAGTTCGGCGTTGAGCTTGGCGACCACATCCTTGGGCGTGTTGGCCGGCGCGAAGATGGCGAACCAGGAATCGGCCTCGAAGCCCGGCAATCCCTGCTCGGCCAGCGTGGGGATGTCCGGGGCCGAAGGCGAGCGCTTGGCGCTGGTGACGCCCAAGGCCCGCAGCTTGCCTTCCTTGACCACCGGCAGCGCCGACGGCAGGTTGTCGAACATCATCGTGATATGGCCGCCGAGCAGGTCGGGGATGGCCATGGCGCGGCCTTTGTACGGCACGTGGGTGATCTTCACGCCGGCCATCGAATTGAACAGTTCGCCCGCCACGTGCAGCGAAGTGCCGACGCCTGGCGTGCCGAAGGTGAGGCCGCCCGGCTTGGCCTTGGCCAGCGCGATGAGTTCCTGCACGTTCCTGGCCGGCACCGCGGGGTTGACCACGAGCACGTTGGGCGTGGACGCGACCAGGATCACCGGCACGAAGTCCTTCACCATGTCGTACGGCATCCTGGCGTAGAGCGCGCCGTTGATCGAGTGCGTGCCCACCGTGCCCATGGCCAGCGTGTAGCCGTCGGGCGCGGCGTGCGCCACGGCCTCGCCGCCGATATTGCCGCCCGCACCCGGCTTGTTGTCGACCACCACCGGCTGGCCCCACGCGGGAGAAATCTTCTCGGAGAAGATCCGCGCCAGGATATCCGGCGCGCCGCCGCTGGGAAAGCCCACCACGATGCGGATCGGCTTGGAGGGATAGGTATCGGCCCGGGCCGATGACGCGGCCAGCGCGGTAAATGCGGCGCAGGCGGCCAGCATGGCCGCCGCGAATGGTTTGCTGCGCATTGATGTCTCCCTTTGCTTTTGCTTTTGCTTTTTCTTTTGCTTTGATCGGGTTATTGCCTGGGATGCCGCGCGGGGCGCGGCCATGCTCACACCACGGTGCCGCCGAACTCGGCCATCACCTTGTCGTGCAGGCGGCGCATGCCCTTGAGCCAGCGGTCGTAGTCCTGGCCCTTGCGCTGGTAGTACTCCAGCACTTCGGGATGCGGCAGGATCAGGAAGCGCTCCTCCTGCACGCCTGCCAGCGTGACCTGCGCCACATGCTCGGGCGTGACCGATCCCGCCTGCAGGAAGCCCTTGCGCGCCCCGTCCTCGCCGAACAGCATGTTGGTCTGCACGCCCTGCGGACAGATGCAACTGACCTTGATGCCGCGGTCGCCGTAGGTGATCGACAGCCACTCGGCAAAGCCGATGGCGGCATGCTTGGTCACGGCGTAGGGTGCCGAGCCGATCTGCGACAGCAGCCCCGCGGCCGATACGGTGTTGACGAAGTAGCCCTCGCCGCGCGCGAGCATCTGCGGCAGCACCGCGCGCGCGGCGTGGATGTGGGCCATCACGTTGATCTCCCAGATGCGCTGCCATTCCTCGGCGCTGGCGTCCAGGCCCTTGCGCAGGATGATGCCGGCGTTCGAGCAGAACACGTCCACCTGGCCGAAGCGCTCGGTGGCCGCATCCGCCAGCGCCTGCACCGCGGCGGCATCGGCCACGTCCGTGCGCTGCGCGAAGACCTTGCACGCGGGACTGGCCTGCGCCAGCTCCGCGGCCACCTTCTGCGCGCCCGCTTCGTCGAGGTCGGCCACGGCCACGCCGCGCGCGCCGCCCGCGGCGAAGGCCAGCGCCAGCGCACGTCCGATGCCGGTGGCGGCGCCCGTCACGATCACGGTCTTGTTGCGGATCTCCATCTTTGTCTCCTTTGTTTTCTTTGTCTGTAATGCCAGCTAGATGTACGGCTCACATGGCCGCGGGAATTCTGTGATTCTTGCTGTGATTCTTGCTGTGATTCTTGCTGTGATCCTTGCTGTGAGGGATGGCGGTGGATGCATGTCGATGCCGCTGCGATGATGCCTCGCTATCCCTGTCCTTGCCAGAGCCGCGCCTGCAGCGTCTCGGCCAGCTCGCGAATGCGCGGCCCGAGGTTGCCATCGAGAATCTCCGGCGTGAGCCGCGTGGCGGCGCCGCCGATATTGATGGCCAGCACCTCGGCGCCGCCTTCGAGCACCACCGGCGCGGCCGCGCCGCTCACGCTGCGGTCCCACTCCGCATGCGCGAGGCAGAAGCCGCGCCTGCCGTAGTCGCGCAGCGCGCGTTCGAGCTTGGTGCGGATAGGTGCCCAGCGGCTGCCGTAGAAATGCTCGAGGTCGGCCACCACGGCGGCGCGGCGCGGCGCTTCCAGCCCGGCCAGCCACGCACGTCCGATGGYCGAGGTGGCGGTGGGCAGGCGCGATCCCGGCGCCAGCCGCATCACCAGCGCGCCGCGCGGCTGGCAGACCTCCAGGTAGACCATCTCGTGCCGGTCGGCGGTGGCCAGCGCCACCGTGCAATCGGTGGCGAACGCGAGCGACTGCATCAGCGGCTGCGCGATCTCGCGGATGCGCGAGCCGGCCAGGTAGCGCTGCCCGAGCACCATAGCACCTTGCCCGAGGCGGTACTTCTCGAGCGACTCCGAATAGATCAGGTAGCCCAGGCTGGTGAGCGTGTAGGTCAGGCGCGAAACGGTCGGCCGCGGAATGCCGGCGCGCCGCGCGAGTTCGGCGTTGCCGAGGTAATCGTCATGCGGGCCGAAGGCGCGCAGCAGGTCCAGCCCGCGCGCCAGCGCGGTGACGAAGTTGCGGTCGTCGCGCGCCGCATCGGCGGGCGTGCCGGAAAACAGCACCGGCTGCGCATCGGCCGCATGGGTCGCATGCGTGGCGTGCGTGGCGTGCGCGGCTTGCGTGGCTTGCGTGGCTTGCGTGGCGCTGGCAGCGCCGGCAGGCGATGCGCAGGGCGACAGCGGGATCGACGAAGTGCGCTTCATGGGTGGCGGCGACACATGGCAACTGGCTGCGGAAGGACGCGCCCCGGGGCCGCGCCGGATGGCTGCGGACGCGGGCTGCGCCGGCTATTTCGCTGTGCGGAAGACTATTCCGTATTCCTTGACTGTGCCTCAGGCCGTATGCAACAGTCAATGAAAACGAACGATCGTGCTGGAACGTGCATATGCGTGCGAACGCATGGCGCCTTCACCGACACGACGACACCGGCAGCGGGGCCCGCCCCCGACCAGCCAAATCCGCATTGCACCGCATTGCACAGGAGACAAGACATGGACCACACCATCCGGCAAGCCGCACCACCGCCCGGCTGATCCCCGTATTTGCCCCATGAGCGGCCCGCGCCTCGCGCGCGGCGCCGCAGCTTCCGCGCATGCCGCCATGCGGCTTGCGTGCCTTCGTTCGCGATTTTTTTTGCGACTAGCCAAGAGGTAAGCCCGAGATGTTGTTTCTCCAACAAGTCCTGAACGGCCTCACGCTGGGCGGCGTGTATAGCCTGGTGGCGCTGGGCCTGACACTGGTCTACGGCATCCTGCACGTGCCCAATTTCGCGCACGGCGCGTTCTACATGGCCGGCGCCTATGTCTCGTACTACATGATGACGGCGCTCGGCATGAACTACTGGCTGGCGATGGGCGCCGCCGCGCTGGCGGTGGCAGCGCTGTCGATGCTGGCCGATCGCCTGGTGTTCCATCCGCTGCGCAACGCGCCCGAGTTGCACGACATGATCGCCGCCATCGGCATCATGCTGTTCCTCGAGGCCGGCGCGCAGGCGCTGTGGGGCGCGGACTTCAACCGCATGCCCACGCCCTACGGCCAGATGGTGGAAGTGTTCGGGCTCACCGCCCCCGCCCAGCGCCTGCTGATCATCGGCGCGGCTTTCGGCCTGATGGTGCTGCTGCACCTGTTCCTCACGCGCACCGTGACCGGCTCGACCATCGTGGCGATGGCGCAGAACCGCGAAGGCGCCGCGCTGGTGGGCATCGACGCGACCCGCGTCACCCTGCTGGTGTTCGCCATCTCGGGCGCGCTGGCCGCCATCGCCGCCACGCTGTACGCGCCGATCAACCTGGTCTACCCGAGCATGGGCAACCTGGTCATCACCAAGGCCTTCGTCATCATCATCCTCGGCGGCATGGGCAGCATTCCCGGGGCCATCGTGGGCGGGCTGATCATCGGCATGGCCGAGAGCTTCGGCGGCTTCTACGTCTCCACCGACTACAAGGACATCATCGCSTTCRTGCTGCTGGTGRYCATCCTGTCSATCCGCCCGCAGGGCCTGTTTGCCGGCAAGGCCGCTTAAGGAGCGCAACATGACCAATGCATTGCAAGGAAAAGCCGGCTGGGCACTGCTGCTGGCGCTGGCCGTCGCGTTCCCGCTGCTCACGCCCAACAGCTACTACCTGACGGTGATGACGCTGGCCTTCATCTACGCCATCGCCACGCTGGGGCTGAACCTGATCACCGGCTACACCGGCCAGCTCAACCTCGCGCACGGTGGCTTCATGGCAATCGGCGCCTACACGC
>NZ_JBFTND010000021.1:0-49006 GCF_056397305.1 Cupriavidus sp. 05N40 | reverse complement strand
AGCAGCCCACCCAACGCCATCCGCTGTCGCACCTGGTGGCCGAGGGCCGCTTTGCGTTCGTGGAACAACCGGGCGCCTAGGCGTCGAAGGCTCCTCCCAGGAAGCCGGCATGAACGACAAAGGYCGCCAGCATTGCTGGCGGCCTTTGTCGTTCATGCCCCGAGCCGGGCTTAGAAGTCCAGCCCGCCCGGCAGCGCCGGTGCGGCATCCGCCTTGGGCAGCTCGATCACCGCCGCATCCGTGGTCAGGATCAGGCCGGCCACCGAGGCCGCATTCTGCAGCGCGGTGCGGGTTACCTTGGTCGGATCGACCACGCCGCCTTCCACCAGATCGCCGTATTCGCCGGTGGCCGCGTTGTAGCCGAAGTTGCCTGCCCCCTCGGCCACGCGCGCCACCACCACGCTCGCCTCTTCGCCAGCGTTGGTGACGATCTGCCGCAGCGGCTCCTCCAGCGCACGCAGCACGATCTTGATGCCGGCCTGCTGGTCGGGATTCGCGCCGGTCACGTCCTTGACCGCCTGGCGCGCGCGGATCAGCGCCACGCCGCCGCCGGCGACGATGCCTTCCTCAACCGCGGCGCGGGTGGCATGCAGCGCGTCTTCCACACGGGCCTTCTTTTCCCTGACCTCGACCTCGGTGGCACCGCCCACCTTGAGCACGGCCACGCCGCCGGCAAGCTTGGCCACTCGCTCCTGCAGCTTCTCGCGGTCGTAGTCGGAGGTGGCTTCGTCGATCTGGGTGCGGATGCGCTTGACGCGCGCCTGGATCTGATCGGCATCACCTGCACCGTCGATGATGGTCGTGTTCTCCTTGCCGATCTCCACGCGCGCGGCCTGGCCCAGCTGCTCCAGCGAGACCTTCTCCAGCGACAGGCCCACTTCCTCGGCCACCACCTGCCCGTTGGTGAGGATGGCGATGTCCTCCAGCAGCGCCTTGCGGCGGTCGCCGAAGCCCGGCGCCTTGACTGCGGCAGCCTTCAGGATGCCGCGGATGTTATTGACCACCAGCGTGGCCAGCGCCTCGCCTTCCACGTCCTCGGCGATGATCAGCAGCGGGCGGCCGGCCTTGGCCACCTGCTCCAGCACCGGCAGCAGGTCGCGGATGCTGGAGATCTTCTTGTCCACCAGCAGCAAGAAGGGCTGCTCCAGCACCACTACCTGCTTCTCCGGGTTGTTGATGAAGTATGGCGACAGGTAGCCGCGGTCGAACTGCATGCCCTCCACCACTTCCAGCTCGTCGGCCAGCGACTTCCCGTCTTCCACGGTGATCACGCCTTCCTTGCCTACACGGTCGATGGCTTCGGCGATGCGCTCGCCGATGGCGCTCTCGCCGTTGGCCGAGATGGTGCCCACCTGGGCGATCTCGCGGCTGGTGGTGGTGGGCTTGCTGATGCGGCGCAGCTCCTCGATGGCCACCGCCACCGCCTTGTCGATGCCGCGCTTCAGGTCCTGCGGGTTCAGCCCCGCCGCCACATACTTGACGCCTTCGCGCACGATGGCCTGGGCCAGCACGGTGGCGGTGGTAGTGCCATCGCCGGCGTTGTCGCTAGTGCGCGAGGCCACTTCCTTGACCAGTTGCGCACCCACGTTCTGCAGTCTGTCCTGCAACTCGATTTCCTTGGCCACGGACACGCCGTCCTTGGTCACCGTGGGGCTGCCAAAGCTGCGCTCCAGTACCACGTTGCGGCCCTTTGGGCCCAACGTCACCTTCACTGCGTTGGCAAGGATGTTGACGCCCTCCACCACCTTGGCCCGTGCCACGTCGCTGAACACTACGTCTTTTGCTGCCATTGCTATTGGTCCTGTGTCTTTGTCTGGTTGATCTTGATTGTTCGTGTCGCGGTACTTCAGCGCTCGACCACGGCGACGACGTCTTCCTCGCGCAGCACCAGCAGTTCCTCTCCGTCCACCTTGACGCCCTGGCCGGCGTACTTGCCGAACAGCACGCGATCGCCCAGGCGCAGGTCCGGCGTGATGCGTTCGCCGGCCTCGTTGCGGCGGCCGGGGCCGACGGCGACGACTTCGCCCTGGTCGGGCTTCTCGGCGGCACTGTCAGGAATCACGATGCCGGATGCGGTGCGGGTCTCGTTGTCGGACCGTTTGACGAGGACACGATCGTGCAGGGGACGAAGGCTCATGCTGGCTCCAGGGAAATGAAATGCAGGGAGTGGTAACAGGTCGAATCGGATCGAATCGAATCGGCAGATGAGCACACCGCGGTGACACCGCGATGTTTGCAATCAGCACTCAATGCCGGTGAGTGCTGAGTATAAAAACGATGCCGCGCACGGCCAACTGCTTGTTTCGCATTTCCATAGTCACGCGGCTTACGAGCCGGATCGCTCGCATTGTCGCCAGGTTTTTTTGCCCGCTTCACCGCCGCCAGACCGGTGGAACCCGCACGGGCCGCCGTGGCCGTCCGCTAACGCGAATGTTGAAATGCCGTTGTGGGTTGCGGATTCAACCGGTCAACGCAACAGCTTGATGGAATCGCTCCGCCGAGCAGCCTCTTTAAACCCCAAACATTCACGTCTAATCTGCCTGTCTTTTGCCAGATACATTACGAAATCCGGGGGGTATTCGTTGCCGGGAATCAATGCTGTAATTCTCCGCGGGTATATTGCGAATCAATCTAAATTAAAAAAACAAAATTTCAGGGAAAACATGCGAGCCATCACCATCGCTCTTGTTTATGCGAGCAGCCTTTTTGCAGGCTGCGCGTCCATCGTAAGCGGCACCAACCAGGTGGTTTCCGTGGAAACCCGTGACAATGATCAGCCGCATGCCGGTGCGAAATGCAAGCTGACCAATAGCAAGGGGACTTACTACGTCACCACTCCGGGCACGGTCACCATCAATAGAGCCTATGGCGATATCAACGTGCGGTGCGACAAGGACGGGCAAGAGCCGGGCCTGGCCACAGTGAAGTCGACGACAAAAGCCATGGCCTTCGGGAACATACTATTCGGTGGAGGTGGCGCGATTGGCGTCGCCGTGGACACCGCCTCGGGCGCGGCTTATGACTACCCTGAAGTCATCCTGGTACGCATGGGTGAAAACTCGATTGTCAGCATTCCGACAACGGGTGGTGGACTAGCGCACGTCGAAGCCTCTCTTCCCGCGGCCACCGGCTATGCTGACGCTGCCAATGTCGATGCCGTGCCCTATATGCGCGCACGCAAAGGCTACGCAACCTATCGTGAACGCAAGGCACCTAAAGCATTCGTGCTGGCCGATGGCGGACACTATGCCTTCTGGACCAACAACTCGAACGCCATCGACAAAGCCATGGCACGCTGCCGGGAAATGCGCTTCACCAATTGCCGCCTCTACGCCTATGACGACGTCGTAGTCTGGCCGCACGGGGTCGCTATCACACGAGAAGACCCGCCAGAAGGTGAATCCAGAAACAAAGTACTAAGCCGCTCTGGTACGCAGCCGTAACCGGAATCGCGCGCCAACCGTTTCCGCTCCGGCAAATCAAGCATCCTTGGGAGGAGAAAAAAACATGGAGATTTGTCGGGTCGAACTTGTCGAATGGATCGAAAACGCCGACGGACCACTGGGTTGGCTGAGTCCGTCGTCGGACAGTTTCGACCTTCGAGCCTCGAGAGACTCCTCGCATGATCAAGATTCGAGCGACAGGGTAGGAGACCGATGATCGCTTACGTCTCGAAACCGACCTTCAGGATTCGGTCCAAGGATGTATCAGATGGGTTGGGGCTTCAACCGCTCACTGGCAATGCGCTGATTAGCGAGCCTGCCCCCGAACTCATTGTGTAACATTGGAGCGAACACGACTTCACCATCTCAAGGCCTCTGAGCGCTGAAGAATCGCGGCGCAGCGTCGTGAGCGAGCTTCGCCTCACACGCTTTGTTACTTCAACTGCCTGCGGCTACGAAACGTCTTCGGACGCTGCCGTTGCTGCCCGAACATACGAAGCTCGAAAGCACCGTCGGCTTGGACACGATATATGCCTTCTGATTTTCCTACCAGCCTGCAGTTCGATGGCATCGCAGAGTTCGTGGCGGTAGCGCGACTGGGTTCCTTTACTTCTGCGGCCGACGAGCTTGGCCTGACGAAGTCCGCAGTCGCTCGCGCGGTTTCGCGCCTTGAGGCACGACTTGATGCGAAGTTACTTCACCGCACGACGCGTCGTCTTACGCTGACGTCCCATGGCGAAGCGTGGCTAGAACATTGCGCGGCCGCGCTGGATGAACTACAACGAGGCGAGGACATTCTGAAGGTCGCGCAGAACAGCCCGGCAGGTCAGGTTCGAATCGACCTCCCGACCGCGTTCGGCCGGCTATACGTGATGCCGGTCTTGCTCGAGGTGGCGGCCCGATGTCCTGCCTTGCAACTCAACGTCAGTTTCACCGACCGGCTGGTCGATCTGATCGATGAGGGCATCGATCTCGCAGTGCGTATTGGCGAACCAGGCGACTCTACCGATCTGGTCGCTCGAAGGCTGGGCGTGCAACAAATAGTCATTTGTGGATCGCCGGCGTATGTCGCTGCGCGTGGCGCGCCCCAGCATGCGGCCGACCTTGCCCGTCACGATTGCATTGCCAGCTGGAATTCCCCGCGTCGCATGGCCTGGTTGCTCAAACAGCCTGACGGCTCAGTCGTTCCGCATACCGTACCGATCAAGCATAGGGTGTGCGACTTCGAGATGGTGCTGGCGGCGATCAAGTCGGGACATGGGCTCGGTCAGCTCCCGCTATGGATGGCACAGGATGACATCAGAAGCGGCCATCTTGTCACCGTGCTCGACAGGATGTCGGGCAGCGAGGTGCCAATCAACCTGTTGTGGGCCCGGACACCCGCGTTGCCGGCGAAGGTTCGCGTTATCGTCGATGCCCTGCTCGACCGCGCGCGTCAATTTCCGGTAGCGGCGCCCGGGCGATAAGCCGCTTACCTCGTGTGACCGAAGTTGACGAGCCACGCCACGCTCCAGCGGTCGGACAACGGCGAATCCCTGTCTGCTCGCCGCGTTCACCAGATTGCGGGAAGGAACTTCAGGGCGGGAGATACGACGTGGTCCTACTCGTAGACCCCGTAGTCCGTGTAGCCCCGGGCTCCCGCCGTATAGAACGTATCCTCATCCCATTCATTGAGCGGCCAGCCGTTGCGCAGGCGCTTGATCAGGTCGGGATTCGCGATGAAGGGCTTTCCGATCGCAATCAGATCAGCCTCTCCCGAATCGACAGCTGCCTGTCCACTATCCCGCAGATAGCCGCCGGCGAGGATCACGGGTCCCCGAAAGGCGCCGCGGAACGCCCGTAGAAAATGTTCGGGAATGGCGACGTCGTCGGCCCATCGGGTCTGGTCGCTGATGTGCACATAGGCGATGCCGCGCGCCGAAAGCTCGGACGCAAGCGTCAGGTACGTCTCGGCCTCGTCATCGAAAGCCGGCATTTCGTTGTAGCGGCCAAAGGGCGACAGGCGGATGCCAGTACGCTCGCCACCGATGGCGTTGACGACCGCATCGACCGTCTCAAGCGTGAAGCGAAGACGATTCCCGATCGAGCCGCCGTACCGGTCGTCGCGGGTGTTAAGCGCTCCATTGATGAACTGATCATGAAGATAACCGTTGGCACCGTGGATCTCGATGCCGTCGAATCCACCTTCGCGAGCATTGCGCGAGGCCTGGGCAAACTCGCCGACGATCTGGGACACCTCCTCAGTGCGCAACGCGCGAGGCCTGCCTTGCAACAGAAAGGCCGGTTGGCCATTTTCGTCGAACGCCATCGAAATCGCTTTCGTCGCCCCAGTGTCGGTGGAGCTGACTGTGCGCTGGCGATTCGGCTGATGTGAAACGTGACTTGCGCGGCCACCATGCCTGATCTGCCCGAAGATCACCCCGCCATGATCATGAACCGCTCCGGTTACATGGCGCCAGGCTTTGATCTGGGCCGGGGTGTACRGGCCGGGCTCGAACGCCCAGGTGCGAGCCCATTCGCTGATGGAGATGCTGCCAGTGACAATGAGACCGGCGCCCGCGCGCTGCGCAAAATAGCGGGCCGTGTCGAGCTGCGGCGCCCAGTCCGCGTTGCGCGCGCGCGAGCGCTCCATTGGTGCCATGACAACACGGTTCTTGAGGCGAAACGGTCCAAGATCGTACGGATCGAACAAAGAAGACATAGAGTTGGCTCATTTGAAGTAGTCCAGAACGTGCTCACTCTAGGCCGGTCGATGCAAATGAATAACGGCCCGCGCCTCGACTCAGAGTTGCGTCGGAAGCGACAATGCCGTGGGTGTTTGCGCCTGGCCGACACGATGGCCGAGTGGCTGATCCGGGTGTCAAGGCAGTCCCTCTCGAACGGGCGTAGCGCTGCGGTACAGGTCAACTCGAGCGTGACAGGTCGGAGACAGGACGAAGTGCGCCGAAGGCGATGGCCACCTCGTACTTCCGCCCTGGCCATTCCCAGCTTACTCATCGCAGAAGTAGCAGCTCAGCTCACCCTCAATCCGACCTATACTACGATCGTCGTTTCACTGCAGGATGAACTATGGAATACGCTCCCAGCATCAGCCAGCTCGCCGGCCTGCTGGCGGACCCGGGGCGCGCCGCCATGCTGTGGGCCCTGATGGACGGCAGCGCGCGGCCCGCGGGCGAACTTGCCGCCATTGCCGGCCTCTCGGCTTCGTCCACCAGCGGTCACCTCGCGCGCCTGAGCGAAGGAGGCCTGCTGGCGGTGCAGACGCGCGGGCGCAATCGCTACTATCGCCTCGCCACGCCGGAGATCGGCGTGGCCATCGAAGCGCTGGCCAGCGCGTCGCTGGCCAGCCGTCCGACGCGCGCGCGCGCAGTGCCCACGTCGCGTACCGCGCCGGCGGCGCTGCGCCAGGCCCGCACCTGCTACGACCACCTGGCCGGCGAGCTTGCCGTCGCCCTGTTCGAGCGCATGGCGCGCGCCAGCTGGATCGCGGTGGCCGGCAATGCGGTGGAGCTCACCGCGAGCGGAACGCAAGGCATGGCGCAACTTGGCATCGACCTGGAGATGGCCAGGCGCAAGCGCCGCCAGTTCGCCTGCACCTGCCCCGACTGGAGCGAGCGCAAGCCCCATCTCGGCGGCGCGCTCGGCGCCGCGCTGCTGCAAAGCCTGATGGACCAGCGGTGGATCGAACCCACGTCGGCCTCGCGCGCCCTGCGCGTGACACCGCTGGGCCAGCGCGAGATCTGGCGCATCGCCGGCTGAGCCCCGGCGAGCCACCGGGCCAATGATTCTTCCGACCACACCAAGACCGCAGCAAAGGAGGTAGATGCGATGAGCGATGGACTGACTGACGAAGCGCGCGAGACACTCTGGCGCCTGATCGAACTGATCAACCTCGGCGACGCGGCCATGGCCGAGAAACAGCAAAAGCTGTTCGACGAGGCGCTCGCCAACGCCGACGACGCGGACGAGATCGCAGGCCAGGAACTGCTGTGGCTGCTCAAGGACGTGATCGACTGGGAATCCGGCTTCTATGTCGACTGGAAGGATTGCGCGTCCTTTATCAGTTGCCTGGACGAACTGTGCGCACGGCTGGACATCGAGATCGACTGGGGCGTCGAGGATCCGGAGGACGAGGACTTCCTCGAGAAGGCCACCGTTCCCGAACTGATGGAGCTGGCGACCGAGCAATTGCGGATGGCGGGCATCACGCTGTGGAACTGGAATACCGATGGGGATGCCTATGCCGGATGGATTGCCCGCGGCGAGGATGACGAGGAGATGACGAGCGCGGCGGAAATGCTCGGGCTCGATATCCGCGCCGGAGATCAGCCGTACTGAGGGCTCACCCCTTGGGCGGCGACAGCCGGGGATCGATCCGGCCCAGCGTATCCTCCAGCACATCGAGGAACACACGCACACTGGCCGGCATCAGCTTGCGCGCCGGCATCAGCACGAACACCTTCAGCGGTGATGTCGTATAGGCGGGCAACACCCGCACCACCCGCCCCTGATCGAGCTCGTCCTGTACGTAACGCGGCGACAGGCGCGCCACGCCCAGCCCGTCCAGCGCGGCCTTGAGGCGGAGCTCCGCACTCTGCGTGCGCATGCGCGGCTCCACCGGCAGGCTCGCGACCTCGCTGCCGTCACGCAGGAACTCCCAGCGGCGGTCTTCGGCATTGCCCAGTATGGGCCAGCAGACCAGGTCCTGCGGCGTGCGGGGCAGGCCACGCGCGCGGATCAGCGAGGGCGACGCAAAGAAGCCCCGTTCGATCAGCACCACGCGCTTGCTGGCGAACGAGCTGTCGTGCAGGCCGGTATCGGTCATGACGAAGGCCAGGTCGTAGCCGCGCTCGACGAGATCAGGCTGGTCCCAGGTCACGTCCACTTCCACGCGCAGCTCGGGATGCAGGCGCAACAGCCGCGTGATGACGGGCGACAGGTGCAGCGAGCCCACTTCGTAGGGCGTGGAGATGCGCAGCGTGCCACTGACCTGTTCGCTGACGGATGCGGCCTCGGCGCTGATCTCGCGCAACTCGGAGAAGAGCGGCGCGACGCGGTCGTAGAGCTGCTGGCCGCGCTCGGTCACGCGCACGCGGCGCGTGGTGCGCTCGAACAGGCGTACGCCGAGCTGCACTTCGAGCCGCGCCACGGCGGCACTGGCGGAGGATTTCGGCACGTCGGCCAGTTCTGCGCCCCGGGTGAAGCCGGCACCCTCCACCACCCGGCAGAAAATCTCCCAGTCCTTCCATTCGATCGTCTTCATGCGTCGTTCCTGTCGCCTCGTCGCGCACCTGCCGGCGCCGGAGCCATTGTCCCACAGGGCGAACAATGGCATGGGCGGCGGGCAGTGTCCGCGGAGGGGAAGAAACACCCCCGGCAAAAAATGCCTTGATAATTTACAACGTAAATATACACTGTAAATCATCGCTGCCCGGCACACCGGCCGGCCAGGCTCGTGAATCACTTTGCCGCGCTTTGCTGCGTATCCACCCCGTATCCGCGCCACCCGAACCATGGCAAAAAACCTGACCCAGGACGAAATCGACGCTTTCAAGGCACGCCTTTGCGCAGTGGCCGAACGGCGCTTCGCCGAAGGCGGCGTGGCCAGCGTCAGCATGCGCCAGCTCGCGGATGAACTGGGCTGCAGCCCGATGACGCCGTACCGCTATTTCCGCGACAAGGACGACATCCTGGCCGCAGTGCGCACCGCGGCATTCGATCGCTTCGCCGCCGCGCTGGAGGCCGCCGGCGCGGGCGCCAGCGCCGCCGAGCCGCGCGACCGGGCGCGCGCGGTAGGCCAGGCTTACCTGGATTTCGCCTTCGCCGAGCCCAATGCCTACCGGCTGATGTTCGAACTGACCCAGCCGGGCGATGCGCGCTATCCGGAACTGGAGCGCGCCGGGTCGCGGGCGCGCCGCACCATGAGCGCCCACCTGGAAGGCATGGCCGAGCGCGGCCTGATCCACGGCGACCCGCATGTGCTGAGCTACGTGATCTGGGCCTCGATCCACGGCCTGGTGATGTTGCGCCTGGCCGGCAAGCTGCCGGACGAACCCGGCTACCGCGTCATCCACGCCGAGATGATGCGCCTGCTGGGACAAGGCATGCGCATGCCGGTGGCCGGCCCGGCCAGCGCGCCCGCCGCGCACACGCCGGCCGCCACATCCGAAGCCGCCCCCGAAGCCGCCCCCGAAGCCAAACCCGAAGCCAAACCCCAAGCCAAACCCCAAGCCACCCCCACCGCCGAACCGGAACCGGCCCGGCAGCAGACCAGGAAAAGGAGCACGACATGAGCAAGCCGTTCCCGCCTTCGCCCTATCTCAGCGGCAATTTCGCCCCCATCCTGATGGAGTGCGACGCGCCCGACCTGCCAGTGCTGGGCGAATTGCCGCGCGCGCTGCGCGGCACGCTCTACCGCAACGGACCCAACCCGCAGTTCGCGCCGCGCGATGCCTTCTACCACTGGTTCATCGGCGACGGCATGGTGCATGCCTTCCATATCGAGGACGGGCGCGTGCGCTACCGCAACCGCTGGGTGCGCACCAACAAGTTCCAGCGCGAACAGGCCGCCGGCGGCGCCCTGTTCGGCAGCTGGGGCAATCCGGCCACCACCGACCCCGCGGTGGCGGGCCAGAACGACGGCGTGGCCAACACCAATATCCTGTGGCATGGCGCGCGCCTGCTGGCACTGGAAGAAGCCGACCTGCCGGTGGAGCTGGACCGCGAGACGCTGGCCACGCGCGGCGACGTGGACTACGGCGGCAAGCTGACGGGTCCCATGACCGCGCACCCCAAGGTGGACCCGGTCACCGGCGAGATGGTGTTCTTCGCCTACTCGGCCGACGGCCCCTTCACGCCCTCCCTGCGCTACGGCGTGGTGGACCGTGCCGGCCAGCTCCAGCGCCTGGAACGCTTCGAGGCGCCATATCCGAGCATGGTCCACGATTTCATGGTGACGCAGAACCACGTGCTGTTTCCCATCCTGCCGGTGACCGGCAGCATGGAGCGCGCCATGCGCGGCGAACCGGCCTATGCGTGGGAGCCGGAGAAGGGCTCGCATATCGGCATCATGCCGCGCCAGGGCGGCGTGGCCAGGATGCGCTGGTTCCGCGGCGAAGCGTGCTACGTCTTCCACGTGATGAATGCATGGGAATCCGGCAACAGGATCATCGCCGACGTGATGCAGTACGACACCGCACCGCTGTTCAACCCCAACGCCGACGGCGCACGCGCGCGCTTGTGCCGCTGGACCTTCGACATGGCCGGCAACTCGGACACCTTCACGCGCGAATACCTGGACGACATGGCGGGCGAGTTCCCGCGCTTCGACGAGCGCTTCGCCACCCTGCCCTACCGCCACGGCTACTTCGCGTTTCGCCAGCACGAAAGCAGCGCGCGGGGCAGCTATGACGGCCTGGCCCATATCGACCTGCGCAGCGGCAAGCGCACGGTGCACGTGCTCGACGAGGGCGACGCGGTCTCCGAGCCGGTATTCGTGCCGCGCGCGGCCGACAGCGCCGAAGGCGACGGCTGGCTGATCGCCACGGTCTTCCGCGGCGCGGAGAACCGCAGCGACATGGTGGTCTACGAGGCCGGCGCCATCGCCGACGGCCCGGTGGCCACGGTGCAGTTGTCGCACCGCGTCCCGTTCGGCTTCCACGGCAACTGGCTCGGCGCCGACTGAACCGCCGCCGCGCCTGCGGACACTTTCATTGCCACGCGGCCGGGCAACCATCGGGCCGCAAGATCCCCAAGGAGAACAGCATGGGAATTCTGACTGGTTTCGCCCCGTTCATCGCCTTCTTCATCGCCACGCGCCGCGTCTCGCCACTGGCGGGACTGGCCGCCGCCCTCGCGGTCTCGCTGTTCCTGTGCGCACGCATGTGGCKGCGGGGCGAATCGCTCAAGGTGCTGGAGCTTGGCACGCTGGTGCTGTTCGGGCTGCTGCTGGCCTATACGCTGGTGGCCGCGCCAAGCTGGACGATAGCCACGGTGCGGCTGGCGGTCGATGGCGGCCTGCTGGCCATCATCGTGATCTCGCTGGCGATCGGCAAGCCGTTCACGCTGCAATATGCGCGCGAACGGGTCGCGCCGGAGCTGTGGGACTCGCCCCGCTTCCTGGCGGTGAACCGCCACATCACGCTGGTGTGGGCGGTGGCCCTGGCCGTGCTGGTGGCCGCCGACGCGGCCGCCGAGTATGTGAGCGCGATCCCGCTGTGGGTCGACGTGGCGGTCAGCCTGGCCGCCATGGGCGGCGCGGTGCTCTTCACCATCCGCTACCCGCAGGCGGTGCGCCGCGCGGCCGAAGCGGCAGCGGCGAGCCAGCCGCAACGCTAGGCGAGCCCGGGACGGCGGAGCCCGCCCTTTCCTTTTGCCGGTTCGGCGCGCCGCGCTCAGTGCTCGAACATGATCACCGAGCGCGCGAGTTCGCCGCGGCGCAGTTCGTCGAAGGCTTCGTTGATGTTCTCCAGCGGCATGCGGCGCGAGATCAGTTCGTCCAGCCTGAGCTTGCCCGAGAGGTAGAAGTCCACCAGCCGCGGCATGTCCACCGGGAAGCGGTTGGAACCCATCATCGAGCCCTGGATGCGCTTCTCGGCCAGGAAATCGGTGCCCTTGATCTCGATCTTCACGCCCGGCGCGATCATGCCGATCACGGTGGCGGTGCCGCCCCGGCGCAGCATCGAGAAGGCCTGCTCGGCGGTCTGCTTGAGGCCGATGGCCTCGAAGGCGTGATGCACGCCGCCGCGCGTGAGCGCGCGCACGGCTTCCACCGCATCGGTATCCGCCGCGTTGACCACGTCGGTCGCGCCGAACTGTTTCGCCAGCTCCAGCTTGCCCGGCACGCGGTCGATTGCGATGATGCGGCCCGCGCCGGCGATGGCCGCCCCGTTGATGGTGGCCAGGCCGATGCCGCCGCAGCCGATCACGGCCACGGTCTCGCCGGGCTGCACGCGCGCGGTATGCACCACCGCGCCCACGCCGGTGGTCACGGCGCAGCCGATCAGCGCGGCGCGGTCCAGCGGCATCTCGGGGCGGATCGCCACCAGCGCATGCTCATGGATCAGCATCTGCTCGGCGAAGGCCGACAGGTTGAGGAACTGGTTCATCGGCGCGCCTTTGGCCAGCAGGCGCGGCTCCTCGCCCTCGCGGCGCCTGGTGTCGGGCTCCACGCATAGCGACAAGTGGCCGGTCAGGCAGTGCTCGCAATGGCCGCAATAGGCCGACAGGCAGGTGATCACATGATCGCCGGGCTTGACCGTGCGCACCTCCGAACCCACCTGCTCGACAATGCCGGCGGCCTCGTGGCCCAGCACCACCGGCGTGGGGAAGGGATAGGCGCCGTCCAGGAAATGCAGGTCCGAATGGCACACGCCCACCGCGGCCGTGCGCAGCAGCACCTCGCGCGGGCCGGGCTTGCCGATGGCGACGTCTTCGATCACGAGCGGGGTCTTGGGTTGATGCATGACGGCGGCTTTCATGGGTCTCCTCGTTGTCCGACAGGGTTCGAATGCGCATGCGGCGCCTCGCGCAGCAAGGGCTACCATACAGCCGAAACGGGATTCGGTGAAGCCGTCCGGCCGGCCCTCGTCAGGTGGCAGAGGCGGCAGGGGTCGCCGCTGCCGCTGTGGCGGGCGTCGCGGCTGCGGCCGCGGCCGCAGCCGCCTCGCCGCGCTGGCGGTGATACTGCCGCAGGATCTGCTGCCCGACCGACAGGCGCGAGGCCACCGGCACCGGGAAGCGCACCAGCGCGTCGAGCTTGTCCGCGGCCACGGCCTCGAACAGCACGCGCGGCTCGAACTGCGAGAGATCGAGGAAGCGCGAGCCGCCGTACTCCTGCAGGCTGTGCCGGGCCTCGGCCAGGAACGGCGCGCAGACCTGCTCGGTGATGGCGATCAGGTCGGCCTCGACGCGGTCCGGGTCGCATTTCTCCGGCAACGGCAGTCGCAGGGTATCCAGCGTGTACTTGCCGGCTTGCGAATGGTTGCGCACGGCCGAGGTCAGCAGCGTGCTGTTGGGGATCTGCACCGTGGACCCGGTGAACTGCCGCGTGCCGGCGATCTCCACCAGCGTGGTGGTGAGCGCGTCCATGTCCACCACCTCGCCGGAATATGGCCCGATCTCCACGATGTCGCCGAGCTGGAACGGGCGCGCCATCATGCGCAGGAAGGCGCCCAGGAAACACATCACCAGTTCCTTGCCGCCGATCACCAGCGCCACCGCGAAGGCGGTCAGCGAGATCGCCACGCTCTTGAGCTCGGACACCCAGATGCCGAGCAGCAGCAGGAACACCACCGCCGCGACCGCGTTGCGCGAGGCCACCGTCCAGGTGCGGTAGCTGCCGCGGTTGTCCTTGTCGGCGAGCTGGCGCGACTGGAAGAAGCGGTTGACGAACTTCACCGCCACCATGCCGGCGAGCACGATGGCAAGGCTCAGCCCGATGTGCAGCAGATAACTATCGTTGAAGGGCAGGGTCATGAGGATTAGTCCGAATACGGCTTGGCAGCGCTGCCGGCAGGGCCGCGCCTGCGCGAAGTCAAACCCCGATTCTAGCCATGCTGCAATGCACGATCGCAAAACATGGCTTCCCGCGCGCGACCCGGCACGCACGGAACCATGCCCCATCGCGGTGCGCGACCGCTTCCGCCGCGCCGCGTTTTCTCTTATGATGCCGCCGTATGTACCAGCCGGTGAATGTATTGCATGCCTGTACGCGGCATGCCAGCCGGGCTGGGTCGCACGCCGGCACCGCCGGCGAATGCGGGCGGTGCCGGCAGGCCCGGCCCTCCTGCCCCAACCCCTCTCGCCCATGACCATCGAGCCTCCCGCCACCGGCACCGCTCCGCCCGCCCTGCGCCGCACCTTGCGCGCGCGCCACCTCACCATGATCGCGATCGGCGGCTCGATCGGCACCGGCCTGTTCGTCGCCTCCGGGGCCACCATCGCGCAGGCGGGCCCGGGCGGCGCGCTGGCGGCGTATGTGCTGATCGGCGCCATGGTGTACTTCCTCATGACCAGCCTGGGCGAGCTGGCGGCCTATATGCCGGTGTCGGGCTCGTTCGCCACCTACGGCGCGCTCTACGTGGACGAAGGCTTCGGCTTCGCGCTGGGCTGGAACTACTGGTACAACTGGGCGGTGACCATCGCGGTGGAGCTGGCGGCGGCGCAACTGGTGATGCTGTACTGGTTCCCCGATACGCCCGGCCTGCTGTGGAGCGCGCTGTTCCTTGGCGTGATGTTCCTGCTCAATGCCATCTCGGTGCGCGGCTTCGGCGAGGCCGAATACTGGTGCGCGCTGGTCAAGGTGGTGACGGTGATCGCCTTTATCGTCATTGGCGTGCTGATGATCTTCGGCATCCTGCGCGGCGACGGCGGTGGCCTGCCGGTCGGCCTGCAGAACCTGACCGCGGGCGATGCGCCCTTCGTCGGCGGGCTGCCCGCCATGATCGGCGTGGCCATGATCGCCGGCTTCTCGTTCCAGGGCACGGAGCTGATCGGCGTGGCCGCGGGCGAATCGGCCGATCCGGCGAAGAACATCCCGCGCGCCGTGCGCCAGGTGTTCTGGCGCATCCTGCTGTTCTACGTGCTGGCGATCCTGATCATCGGCATCCTGATTCCCTACACCGACCCGAGCCTGCTCAAGAACGACGTGGAAACGGTGGGCGTGAGCCCGTTCACGCTGGTGTTCCGCCATGCGGGCCTCGCCTTCGCCGCCGGGGTGATGAATGCGGTGATCCTGACGGCGGTGGTGTCCGCCGGCAACTCCGGCATGTACGCCTCCACCCGCATGCTCTACAACCTCGCCACCGAAGGCCGCGCGCCGCGCATCTTCGCGCGGCTCACGCGCAACGGCGTGCCGCTGGCGGCGCTGCTGGCCACCACCGCGGTGGGCGCGCTGTGCTTCCTGACCTCGCTGTTCGAGAGCAAGTCGGTCTACCTGTGGCTGCTCAACCTGTCGGGCATGACGGGCTTCATCGCCTGGCTGGGCATTGCGGTGAGCCACTACCGCTTCCGCCGCGGCTTCGTGGCACAGGGGCTGGACCTGTCGCGCCTGCCTTATCGCTCGCCATTTTTCCCGTACGGCCCGCTGTTCGCCTTCGGGCTGTGCCTGGTCGTCACGCTGGGGCAGAACTACCAGGCCTTCACCGACGGCAAGATCGACTGGGTGGCGGTGACCGCCACCTATATCGGCATCCCGATCTTCCTCGCGATCTGGCTGGGCTATCGCATCGTGCGCAAGACGCATTTCGTACGCTATGCCGACATGAAATTCCCGCCGCTGCCACCTGCGCGAAGCGAGGCGGGCGGCCCCGCCCTTCCCGCTGCGGCGACGGCCGAATAAAGAGCACCAAGCAGTCATCCTGAGAGCCCATAAGAAAACCAAAGCGCTGTACCACAACAACAAGGAGAGTTGATTTGAAACACGCAATCCACAAGAGCCTGCTGGCGCTGGCCGCCGGCCTCGCGCTGTCGGCCCACGCCGCGCCMAGCCTGGTCGAATCCGTGCAGGGCTACACGCTGAAGAACGACCAGGTCGCCAGCTTCACCGGCCTTGTGTTCGACCAGGGCAAGGTGCTGGCCACCGGTGACGCCGCCGCGTTGCGTGCGCAGTATCCCGATGCGAAGCGCATCGACGGCCAGGGCAAGACCTTGCTGCCGGGCCTGATCGACGCGCACGGCCATGTGTTCCGCCTGGGCTTCAAGACCACCGAGATCTCGCTGTCGGAAACCAGGGACCTGCAGGAAGCGCAAGGCATCATCCGCGCCTATGGCGTCAGCAACCCGCAACGCAAGTGGTTGCTGGGCTATGGCTGGAACCAGGTCAACTGGAAGCTGGGCCGCTTTCCCACCGCGGCCGAACTGGACGCCGCCGTCTCCGACCGCCCCGCGCGCCTGGTGCGCGTGGATGGCCACGCCGCGTGGCTCAATACCAGGGCGATGCAGGCCGCCGGCATCACGCGCGACACCAAGGACCCGGCAGGCGGGCGCATCGAGCGCGACGCCAACGGCAATCCCACCGGCGTGCTGGTCGACAAGGCGATGGCGCTGGTCAACAACGTGATCCCGCCTTACTCCGACGACGACCGCCGCGCCGCGCTGGCCGCCGCGCTCGCGCATATGAACGCGCTCGGCCTGACCGCGGCGGGCGACGCTGGCGTGACCGCGCAGGAGGACCGCATCTACCGCGAGTTCGCCGACCAGGGCAAGCTGACCACGCGCATCTACGGCATGATCCGCGACACCGGCGACGACTTCAAGGCGCTCTCGGCCAAGGGCCCGCTCTCGGGCTATGGCAACGACCGCTACTACCTGCGCGCCGTCAAGCTGTACGGCGACGGCGCGCTGGGCAGCCGCGGCGCGGCCCTGATGGCGCCCTACTCGGACGACCACGTGCACAGCGGCCTGCTGTTCATGAGCGACGCCGCCATGCAGGCAGCCGTCAAGACCGCCATCAAGGCCGGCTACCAGGTCAATGTGCACGCCATCGGCGATGCCACCAACCACCAGGTGCTGGACGCGCTCGAAGTGGCCTACAAGGAAGTCGGCGGCCGCGAACTGCGCAACCGCATCGAGCACGCGCAAGTCGTGTCGCTGCCGGACATCCCGCGCTTCAAGAAGCTCGACCTGATCGCCTCGATGCAGCCCACCCATGCGACCAGCGACATGAACATGGCCGAGGACCGCATCGGCCAGGAACGCATCAAGGGCGCCTATGCGTGGCAGACCATGCTCAGGCAAGGCACGGTGATCGCCGGCGGCTCGGACTTCCCGGTGGAATCCGCCAACCCCTTCTACGGCCTGCACGCTGCGGTGACGCGCACGGACCACCAGGGCCGCCCGATCAAGGGCTGGCACCCGGAAGAAGCGATGACGCTGACCCAGGCCTTCCGCGCCTTCACGCTGGACGCCGCCTACGCGGAACACCAGGAGAAGACGCTGGGCTCGCTGGAGCCGGGCAAGTGGGCCGATTTCATCCTGGTCGACCAGGACCTGTTCAAGGTCGCGCCGGGCGAGATCTGGAAGACCCGCGTGCTGCAGACGTGGGTGGCCGGCGAACGCGTCTACGCACAAGGCGAACGGCGCTGAGCCAGGCCTGAATCACCGGGGCGGGCCGCCGCCCCGGAAAGACCCTGCGGCCCGGCAGGGTTCTGCAGACCGGTGATCCGTGCAAGAATACGGCCTATTGCACCGCAGCAGCGCTGCGGCGGCAACGTCCCCTGACGCAATCGCCCGGGAAATCGTTTCACGATGCCACCCGGGCGGCCAGACACAGGAGAAGCCACGCCCATGTACCACGGAGAACGCTTCAACGGTTACAGCCACCTCGCCGGCGCCGTCCTCGCGGCCGCCGGCACGGCCGTCCTCGTTACCTCCTCCGCCCTGTACCACGATGCCTGGAAGGTCGTCAGCTCGGTGGTCTACGGCAGCACGCTGGTGTTCCTCTACACCATCTCCACGCTCTACCACAGCCTGCGCGGCCGCCCCAAGGACGTGCTGCGGCGGCTGGACTACTGCGCCATCTACCTGCTGATCGCCGGCAGCTACACGCCGTTCGCGCTGGTGACGCTGCGCGGGCCGTGGGGCTGGACGCTGTTCGGGGTGAACTGGGGGCTGGCGCTGATCGGCATTGCGCAGGAGTTGTGGATCGGCAAGCGCACGCGCATCTTCTCGCTGCTGATCTACGTTCTGATGGGATGGCTGGTGCTGTTCGCGTTCGGGCCGCTGGTGGCGGCGCTGCCGGCCGCGGGCCTGTACTGGCTGGTGGCCGGCGGCGCGCTCTACACGGCGGGCATCGGCTTCTTCCTGTTCGACGAGAAGGTGCGCCATTTCCACGGGATCTGGCACCTGTTCGTGCTGGCGGGCAGCGCCTGCCAGTTCGCGAGCATTTTCTGGTACGTGGGATAGGCGCCGGCGGCGCCATCCTCACCGCACGGCGCCCGTCTCCCGCATGCTTTCGATCTCGGCTTCGCCGTAGCCATATTCGGCCAGCAGCTCGCGCGTGTGTTCGCCCAGGCCTGGCGCGGGCCGCACGTATTGCGCGGGCGTCTCCGACAACTGCACCGGCAACCCCAGCGTCTTGATCGCGCCGGCCACCGCATGCTGCTGCTCGACCACCATGCCGCGCGCCAGCGTYTGCGGGTGGGCGAGCGCCTCGCCGATCGAATGCACCGGCCCCGCCGGCACTCCCGCGCGGTCGAACTCGGCCAGCCAGTGCGCCGACGGCCGGCCGCAGAGGATCCCGGCCATGGCAGGCAGCAGGCTGTCGCGGTGGCGCATGCGGTCGGCATTCAGGCGGTAGCGCGGGTCGTCCAGCCACTCGGGCTTGCCCAGCACCTGCGCGATGCGTTCCCAGTTTTTCTCGTTGGCGCCGCCGACGATGATATGGCCGTCCTGCGTCGGGAAGGCCTGGTAAGGCGTGGCGAGGATATGCGCCGAGCCGCTCGGCCCCGGCGATTCGCCGGTGGCGAAATGGATGGCGGCGTGCCAGTAGAGCTGCTGCAGGCCGGCCTCGATCAGCGAGGTTTCGACCACCTGGCCGCGTCCGGTCTTCTGCTTGTGCTGGCAGGCGGCGAGGATGCCGAAGGCGGCCAGGATGCCGGCGTTGATATCGGCGATGGAGTTGCCGGTGCGCAGCGGCGGCCCGCCCTCCTCGCCCGTGATGCTCATCAGGCCGGCGAAGCCCTGCGCGATCAGATCGAAGCCGCCCTTGTCCGCGGCGGGGCCGCTGCGCCCGTAGCCGGAGATGGCGCAGTAGATCAGGCCCGGGTTATGCCGCGAGAGCGTGTCGTAGCCGAGGCCGAGCTTTTCCATCGTGCCCTTGCGGAAGTTCTCGATCACCACGTCGGCATCTTTCACCATGCGCAGGAAGACCTCGCGGCCCTCGGGCTGCTTCAGGTCCAGCGCAATGGCGCGCTTGTTGCGGTTGAGCATCAGGAAGGGCGCGGAGACACCGTTGATCTGCGGCTCGCGGTAGCCGCGCGCGTCATCGCCGCCGTCGGTCTTCTCGATCTTGATCACCTCGGCGCCGAGATCGGCCAGCATCATGCCGCAGGTGGGGCCGGCCATGATCTGCGCCAGCTCCAGCACGCGCATGCCGGAAAGAGCGCCGGGGCGGGGAAATGCGTTGGTATCCTGCATCGCGGGTGCGCTCCGTCGGGGCCTAGCTGCCGCTGAACCGCGGGGTTTCCTTGGCGAGGAAGGACTGGAAGCCGGTGCGGAAATCCCCGGTATCGAAGCAGTCGAAGGCTTCGTCCAGCTCGCGCGCGTCCAGCGTCTTGCCGGCTGCCAGCTGGCGCGCGAACTTCTTGTGCCAGCGCGCCACCAGCGGCGCTCCGGCGGCGATGCGCGCGGCGGTGGCGCGCGTCTCGGCGGCCACCTCGGCGTCCGCCACCACGCGCGACACCAGGCCCATGCCGAGGGCTTCGTCGGCGCCGATGATGCGGCCTTCGAACAGGATCTCCAGCGTGCGCGCCTCGCCCACCAGGCGGATCAGCGGCGCCATCTCGGCATGCGCCATCACCAGGCCGAGGTTCTTGATCGGCGCGCCGAAGCGGCTGCCCGCGCCGCAGATGCGGATATCGGCCATGGCCGCCACTTCCAGCCCGCCGCCCACGCAGATGCCGTGGATCTGCGCCACCACCGGGTGCGGGCAGTCGAGGATGGCCTGCGCGGTGGCGTGCATCACGCGGCCGTAAGCAATGGCCTGCGCCTTGTTGGAGCGGGCCGTGGCGAACTCGGAGATATCGTTGCCGGGCGAGAAGGCGCGCTCGCCGGCGCCGCGCACCACCACGCAGCGCACCGACATATCGGCGGACAGGGTGCGAAAGGCGTCACCAAGCTGCTGCCACATCGCCAGCGTCAACGCATTGAGCTTGGCCGGGCGGTTGAGCACCACGGTGGCGACGGCGCCGTCGCGTTCGAGCAGGAGCGGCGCTTCGCCGGTGGTGGCTGCGTTCGGGATTTCGTTCATGCGGGGTCTCCCTCTTCGGCTCAGGCCAGCGCGCGGCGGCGCTGGCGCAGGCCGCCGATCAGCGGCCACACCAGGCTGGTCACCGCCAGCGCCATGATGGTGCCGACCAGCCCGTTGGACCAGAACACCTCCATGCTGCCGGAGGAGATCAGCATGGTCTGGCGGAATGCGTCCTCGGCGCGGTCGCCCAGCACCAGGGCCAGCACCAGCGGCGCCAGCGGATAGTCGAGCTTCTTGAGCACATAGCCCACCACGCCGAAGATCAGCATCAGCCAGACATCGAACATGGCGTTGTGCACGGTGAAGGCGCCGATGGCGCAGACCACCAGGATCAGCGGCGCGATGATGGCGAACGGAATGCGCAGGATGGCGGCGAACAGCGGTACCGTGGACAGCACCACCAGCAGCCCGGCGATATTGCCCAGGTACATGCTGGCGATCAGGCCCCACACGAAGGTCTTCTGCTCGGTGAACAGGAGCGGCCCCGGCTGCAGCCCCCAGATCATCAGGCCGCCCAGCAGCACCGCGGCGGTGGCGGAGCCGGGAATGCCCAGCGCCAGCATCGGCAGCAGCGCGCTGGTGCCGGCCGCGTGCGCGGCCGATTCCGGCGCGATCACGCCCTCCACATTGCCCTTGCCGAAGCTGTCGGGGTCGCGCGCGAAGCGCTTGGCCACGCCGTAGCCCATGAAGGACGCGGCGGTGGCGCCGCCGGGCGTCACCCCCAGCCAGCACCCGATCACCGACGAGCGCAGCAGCGTCAGCCAGTAGCGCGGCAGCTCGGCCCAGGTCTTGAGCACCACCTTGAGGTCGATGTTGGCGCGCTTGCCGCGGAACGCGATGCCTTCTTCCATCGTCATCAGGATCTCGCTGATGCCGAACAGGCCGATCACCACCACCAGGAAATCGAAGCCCCGCAGCAGCTCGGTGGAGCCGAAGGTCATGCGCAGCGTGCCGGAAACCGTGTCCATGCCCACCGCCGCCAGCGCAAAGCCCACGCACATCGCGATCAGGATCTTGGGCTTGCTTTCCTTGCCCATGCCGATGAAGCTGCAGAAGGTGAGGAAGTAGACCGCGAAGAACTCAGGCGGGCCGAAGCGCAGCGCGAACTTCGCCACCATCGGCGCGAGGAAGGTGATCAGCAGCACGCCCACCAGCGCACCGACGAAGGAGCCGGTGAAGGCCGATGTCAGCGCACGCCCGGCCTGGCCCTGCTGCGCCATCGGGTAGCCGTCGAAAGTGGTCGCCACGGACCAGGCCTCGCCGGGAATATTGAAGAGAATGGAGGTGATGGCGCCGCCGAACAGCGCGCCCCAGTAGATGCACGACAGCATGATGATGGCCGAGGTGGGCTCCATGCTGAAGGTCAGCGGCAGCAGGATGGCCACGCCGTTGGGGCCGCCCAGGCCGGGCAGCACGCCCACCACGATGCCGAGCAGGATGCCGACCAGCATCAGCCCGACGTTGTGCCACGACATCGCCACGGCGAAGCCGCCCATCAGTGAGTTGAGTTCTTCCATGGCCGCCTCTTCAGAAACCGAACGCCGCTTCGAGCGGGCCCTTGGGCAGCGGCACGCGGAACTGCATCTCGAAGACCCAGAACAGCACCACGTTGATCGCCACGCCGGCCAGCACCGCCCGCCACCAGGCGAACTTGCCGATGGCCACCATGAACCCCGCGATGAAGACGGCCGACGCCACATAGATGCCAAGCACGGCGATCAGCCCGACGTACACGGTCAGCGGCACCACGATCACGCCGACCTGGCGCAGCTGCGGCCAGGTAACGAAGGGGGCGCCGCCGCCGTCCATGCGCCATGCCTGCCACAGCACCGCCAGGCAGGACACGAAGATAATGGCGCCGATGCGCAGCGGGAAATACCCGGCCTCCGGGCCGTCGGGCGCCCAGCCGGCACCGATGCGGTAGTTGCTCACCATCACCACCACCGCGCCCAGGGCGATCAGCAGCGCGACCGCGATCTCGGCGGTCCGCACCGAGATCGCCGCCGCGCCGGCATGGCCTTCGGGATGTTCGTTCATGCTGGGGTCTCCTTTTGCGAGGCTGCGGCCGCGGGCCGCGCCTGTCTTCTGTTGAAGGATGTGCAAGTACGCGGATGGTGCGGTGCCGTGTTCCCCGCTCCCGCGAGCGGGAGCGCGCAGAGGAGAGCGGGGAGCGGGGAGAAACACAGACAGAAGAAACCCGGCGAGGCGCCTGCGCCTACCGCGCCGCCACGAATCCCGCTTCCTTGATGATGTCCCTGTGGCGGGTCTCGTCCGCGCCGAGGAAATCGACCAGCTTCTGCCCGGCCAGGAAGTCGTTCTTGAGGGCGTTCTTCTCGAGGTAGTCCTTCCATTCCGGCGTGGCGACCACCTTCTGCATCAGCTCGACGTAGTACTTCTGCTGGTCGGGCGTCACGCCGCCCGGCAGCATGAACACGCGCAGCATCTGGTATTGCACGTCGAGGCCCTGTTCCTTGCAGGTGGGGATGTCGCCCCAGCTTTGCGTGGCGGTGATCTTGGCCGAGTAGTTCATCCGTGCCGGCGCGAACACGCACAGCGCGCGGTGCTCGCCGGCACGCCACTGGCCGATCGATTCGGACGGGTTGTTGACGTTGGCGTCGATGTGCTTGCCGGAGAGCTGCGTGGCGGCCTCGCCGCCGCCCTTGTACGGGATGTAGATGAACTTCGCGCCGGTCTTGCGCTCGACCTGCGCGGTGATGATCTGGTCCTCGCGCTTGGAGCTGGTGCCGCCCATTTTCATTTTTCCGGCCATCTTCTTCGCGTCGTTGACGAAGTCGGCGGGGGTCTTGTACGGCGCCTCGGCATTGGTCCACAGCACGAACTCGTCGAGCGCGACCATGGCCACCGGCGTGAGGTCGCGCCAGTTGAACGGGAGCTGGCTGATCATCGGCACGGTATAGAGCGCGGACGAAGTGACCAGCAGCTTGTGCGCGTCGCCGCGCGAAGCCTTGGTGTCCATCAGGCCTTCGGCGCCGGAGGCGCCCGCCTTGTTGAGCACGATGACGGGCTGCGCCATCAGCTTGTGCTTGGCGATGATGCCCTGGATGGAGCGCGCCATCTGGTCGGACGCACCGCCCGCGCTGAACGGCACCACGATCTCCACCGGCTTGGTCGGCTCCCAGGCCAGCGCGGGCGTGCCCACGGCGCCAAGCAGCGAGGCGCACGCAAGCGCGCGCAAGGTCAAACGCAAGGTCATGACTTGTCTCCTTTGGTTGGATCGCCGTGCGCTCTGTCGGCACATCGGCACATGCCGGGCGGCACCGCGGGGCCCGCCCGTGCTGCGAACCGCGCCTACCTTGCCGCCGCCTCCAATGCCACCGAGGACGCGCGCAGGCTGTCCATCGCCGCCAGCACGCCGCCGGCCCGGTGCGGGATGCCGGCCAGCGCCAGCCCCATCTCGACGCCGGCCAGCGTGCCCATCAGGGTCAGGTCGTTGAAATCGCCGAGATGGCCGATGCGGAAGACCTTGCCCGACAGCCTGGACAAGCCTTGGCCCAGCGACATATTGAAGTGCTGCAGCACGATGCGGCGGAAGGCGTCGGCGTCATGCCCTTGCGGCAGCAGCACCGCGGTCAGCGCCGGGCTGTATTCGGCCGGGTTCTGGCACAGGATCTCCAGTCCCCAGGCGCGCACCGCGCGGCGCGTGGCCTCGGCGTGGCGCTGGTGGCGCGCGAAGACGTTGCCGAGCCCTTCGGCGAACAGCATGTCGCAGGCTTCGGACAGGCCATAGAGCAGGTTGGTGGCCGGCGTGTAGGGCCAGTACCCGTTCTTGTTGGCCTCGATGATCTCGTCCCAGCCCCAGAACGCACGCGGCAGCCGCGCCGAAGCCGAGGCCGCGATGGCCTTCTGGCTGACGGCGTTGAAGGACAGGCCGGGTGGCAGCATCAGGCCCTTCTGCGAACCGGACACGGTCACGTCCACGCCCCATTCGTCGTGGCGGTAGTCCACCGAGCCGAGCGAGGAAATCGTATCGACCAGCAGCAGCGCCGGATGGCCGGCCGCGTCGATGGCGCGGCGCACGGCGGCGATATCGGAGGTCACGCCGGTGGAGGTCTCGTTGTGCACCACGCACACCGCCTTGATGGCATGGCCACGGTCCTGCCCGAGGTACGCGCCGATGGCGGCGGCGTCCACGCCGTGGCGCCAGTCGCCCACCAGGAACTCCGGCTGCAGGCCGAGCTTGTCGGCCATCTTCTTCCACAGCGAGGCGAAATGCCCGGTCTCGAACATCAGCACGCGATCGCCGGGAGACAGCGTGTTGACCAGCGCGGCCTCCCATGCGCCGGTCCCGGACGCCGGGTAGATCACCACCGGCTGCGCGGTCTGGAAGACCTTGCGCACATCGGCCAGCACCTTCTTGCCGAGCTGCTGGAACTCGGGCCCGCGGTGGTCGATGGTGGGATGGTCGATGGSGCGCAGCACGCGGTCCGGCACATTGGTGGGGCCGGGAATCTGCAGGAAATGCCGCCCGCTGGGATGGGAGTTCAGTCGGATCATGTCACCTCTCAGGCGTGGTTTTGAATTTTGTATTCAAAAAACAATGACACACTGCGGCGCTGCGATACGGGATAATGTAGTGCCGCCGCGCGTGCTGCAATCAGGGAAAAACCCCAGTAAATTCAAGGCCTATCGGGGAATTTGGCTGTGCTTTGGCGGGGCGGCGGCGGGGCCGCGGTGCGGCCCGGCAAGCTCGAAGCAAGTTCTTGCTTGCCCCAATGTAGATTTTGAATACAATATTGTCAAGCCATGAACATGATCTCGACCCCCGAAGCCATCGCCGTAGACCGCCAGATCCTGCATGTGGCGGTGGCGCAGCGCCTGCGCACGATGATCGTCGAAGGCGAGCTCGCGCCGGGCACTCGGCTCAACGAGCGCGTGCTGTGCGACCAGCTGCAGGTTTCGCGCACGCCGCTGCGGGAGGCCTTCAAGGTGCTGGCCAGCGACGGGCTCATCACGCTGCTGCCCAACCGGGGCGCCGAAGTGGTGCAGCTCTCGCGCGAGACCATCGACAACCTGTTCGAGATGATGGGCGGGCTGGAGGCCATGTCCGGCGAGCTGGCCTGCCAGCGCATCACGCCGGCGGAGCTGACCGAGATCCGCGCGCTGCATTTCGAGATGCTGGCGTGCCACGCGCGGCGCGACCTGCCGAACTACTACAGCCTGAACCGCCGTATCCATGACGCGATCAACGCGGCGGCGCGCAACCCGATCCTGGAGGAGACCTACCGCCGAATCAACCTGCGCATCCAGGCCCTGCGCTTTCGTTCCAACTTCGACCAGGACAAATGGGACCTGGCCGTGCGCGAGCACGGCGCCATGCTCGATGCGCTGGCCGCGCGCGATGGCGCGACGCTGCGCGAGATCCTGYGCCAGCACCTGAAGAACAAGCGCGATGCGCTGATCGCCGAACTAGATCGACTGGACGCGGCCTGAGGCACGCCGCGCCGCAAGCCAAGGCATGCGGCGCAGGACGGCGCCACGGCTGCGTTCCCTGCACCCACACCAGGAAGAGACAGCCATGGCATTGCCCACCGAGAACACCGCCGTCCAGCCACTGCGCTTCATCCCCCGCGACGCGCACGGCATGCAGGGCGCCGCGCGGGCCGGCTCCGCGCTCCAGCGCCGCCTTGCCGCCGAGCTGCGCGGCGATGTGCTGTTCGACACGGCCAGCCGCGGCCGCTACGCCACCGATGCGTCGATCTACCAGGTCATGCCGCTGGGCGTGGTGGTGCCGCGCGACGAGGCCGATGCACGCCTCGCGCTGGACATCGCGCGCGACCTGAAGGCGCCGCTGCTGCCGCGCGGCGGCGGCACYAGCCAGTGCGGCCAGACCGTGGGCGAAGCACTGGTGATCGACAACAGCAAGTGGCTCAACGAGGTCATCGCGTTCGACAAGGACGCGCGTACCGTCACCGTGCAGCCCGGCATCGTGCTCGAYCACCTGAACGMSTGGCTCARGCCGCACGGSCTGTGGTTTCCSGTGGACGTRTCCACSGCCGCGCAATGCACCATCGGCGGCATGACYGGCAACAACTCCTGCGGCTCGCGTTCGATCCAGTACGGCAATATGGTCCACAACGTGCTGGGCATCGACGCCATCCTCGCCGGCGGCGAGGAGGTGCGCTTCGACGCGCGCTGGCCCGGCGAGGGCGCCGCCCACCGCCATATCGCCGACGGCGTGCGCCGCATTGCCGAGCGCGAGCGCGACGCCATCGCGCAGATGTACCCCAAGGTGCTGCGCCGCGTGGGCGGCTACAACCTCGATATCTTCCATCCGCAAAGCGAGCGTCCCTACACGGCCGACGGCAGTGCCAACCTGGCGCACCTGCTGGTGGGTTCCGAAGGCACGCTGGCCTACTTCAGGCGCATCACGCTGCAACTCGCGCCGCTGCCGGTGCACAAGGCGCTCGGCGTGATCAACTTCCCCTCCTTCTTCCAGGCGATGGAGATGACGCGCCATATCGTCGGGCTGCGCCCCGCCGCGGTGGAACTGGTGGACCGCACCATGATCGACCTGGCGCGCCGCAACGACGCCTTCCGCCCGGTGATCGAACGCGCGCTGGTGGGCGAGCCCGAGGCCATCCTGCTGGTCGAGTTCGCCGGCGAGGCGCGCGCCGAAACCCTGCGCGGGCTGGCGCGGCTGGTCGAGCTGATGGCCGACCTGGGCCTGCCCGGCGCCGTGGTGGAGATGCCGGAAGCCGCGCCGCAGAAGGCGCTGTGGGAAGTGCGCAAGGCCGGCCTGAACATCATGATGAGCATGAAGGGCGACGGCAAGCCGGTCTCCTTCATCGAGGACTGCGCGGTGCCGCTCGAGCACCTGGCCGAGTACACCAGCCGCCTGACCGAGGTCTTCCACAAGCACGGCACGCGCGGCACCTGGTACGCGCACGCCAGCGTCGGCACGCTGCATGTGCGCCCCATCCTGGACATGCGCCGCGACGGCGCCACCAAGATGCGCGCCATCGCCGAAGAGGCCGCGGCCATGGTGCGCGAATACAAGGGCGCGTACTCCGGCGAGCACGGCGACGGCTTGTGCCGCGGCGAATGGGTGGCGTGGCAGTTCGGCCCCGCGCTCAACCACGCGTTCGAGGAAGTGAAGGCGCTGTTCGACCCGGAACACCGTTGCAACCCGGGCAAGATCGTGCGCACGCCGCGCATGGATGAAGCGGCGCTGTTCCGCTTCCCGCCTGGCTACACGGTAAAGCCCTTCGCGGGCGCGCTCGACTGGTCCGCGTGGAACGTCATGCGCGATCCGGTCACCGAGGCGGAAAGCGCGCCAGGCACGGGGCTCGATCCCGCCAACGGCTTCGCCGCCGCGGTGGAGATGTGCAACAACAACGGCCACTGCCGCAAGTTCGACGCCGGCACCATGTGCCCGAGCTACCGCATCACGCGCGACGAGCAGCATCTCACGCGCGGGCGCGCCAATACGCTGCGCCTGGCGCTGTCCGGCCAGCTCGGGCCCCAAGGCCTGCTGGAGCCGGCGGTGAAGGACGCGCTGGACCTGTGCGTGTCATGCAAGGGCTGCAAGCGCGACTGCCCTACCGGCATCGACATGGCCAAGATGAAGATCGAAGTACGGGCAGCCCACGCGCGCGCCGGGCGGCTGTCCGCGCGCGACCGCCTGGTGGCCTGGATGCCGCGCTACGCCGGCGTGGCCAGCCGCCTGCCATGGCTGTTCAACCTGCGCGACCGCGTGCCGCTGCTGGCCAGGCTGAGCGAAAGCGTGCTGGGACTGTCGGCCCGGCGCACGCTGCCGCGCTGGCAGCCCGCCTTCCTCCAGGGCGCGGACGCCCGCGGCACCTCCGCAAAGGCGGAAGGCGGCAAAGAGGTTCTGCTGTTCGTCGACACCTTCAACAACCACATGGAGCCCGCCAACGCGCGCGCCGCGCGGCGTGTGCTGGAAGCCGCCGGCTACACCGTGCATCTCGGCACCGCCCCGGGCCAGCGCGCGCTGTGCTGCGGGCGGACCTTCCTCGCCGCCGGCCTGGTGGACGAGGCCAAGGCCGAGGCACGGCGCACGCTCGATGCATTGCTGCCCCATGTCGCACGCGGCGTGGCGGTGGTCGGGCTCGAGCCATCCTGCCTGCTCACCATGCGCGACGAGTTTCTCCAGTACGGCTATGGCGACGCCGCCCGCCAGCTTGCCGGGCACGCCTTCCTGTTCGAGGAATTCCTGGTGCGCGAGCGCGCGGCCGGGCGCTTCGCGCCAGCCCTCGCGCAGCTCGCCGCGACCCAGGCGCTGCTGCATGGCCACTGCCACCAGAAAGCGTTCGACGCGGTGCGCCCCGTGCAGGAAGTGCTGTCATGGATCCCCGGCCTGAAGACCGAGTTGATCGAATCATCCTGCTGCGGCATGGCCGGCAGCTTCGGGTATGAGGCGGAGCACCGCGACGCCTCGATGCGGATGGCCGAGCAGGCCTTGCTGCCGGCCATCCGCAAGGCGGATGCGGATACCCTGCTGGTGGCGGACGGCACCAGTTGCCGCCACCAGATCCACGATGGCGCGCAGCGCGAGGCGCTGCATGTGGCGCGCATCCTGGAGATGGCGCTGGCGGCGCCGGTGGCCTTCGCTTAGCCGCTTAGCCGCTTAGCCGCTTAGCCACGTTACTGCGGCACCAGCTCGACCTTCTCGCGGCTCTCCTTCTCCACGGCCTTGCGCGTGTAGAGCAGCGGGAAGTACTCGCCCCTGGCCCACAGCGGCGCGAGGTCGCGATAGTGCGGGCTGGCCGGATTGCCGGACTGGCCCGGCGTGTTGACCACGCGCGAGGCATCCCAGTTGCCGACGTCCAGCACCATGCGGAACGAGGCGCCCGCGGTGAGCTGGTAGTCGCTGTTGCGGTAGCTGGTGTTCATCGGCGTAAACGACGAGCCGCCGATGGGACCGGCGTTGACTTCGTAGCGCTGCCGCGCGGCGGCGTCGAGGATCGGGTGCAGCGGGTGGTCGAACACGGCGGTGTGCAGCTTGCCCCATTGCCACGTCTTCGGATCGGGCCCCAGCTTGCGCTCCACTTCCGTCATGGCGCTCTTGAGCGAACTCACGATGACATCGTTGCGGCGCTCCGCCGGCATCCACGGCTCGGGCCGCTCCAGCACCGCCAGCACGCGGCTGGCATCGCCGTAGCCGGCCAGGCGCGCGCCGTCCGCCGAGAGCGCCGCGCGCACCACCGCCGGGCGCAGGTATTTGCTGAACCAGACCTCGAACAGCGCGGCCGGCGCGCTGTCGGCACGCTCGTTGCCGTCCCAGCCGCGCAGCAGGTCCAGGCCGCGCTGGGCCTGCGCGTCGTCGCTGCGCACATTGGCCAGCAGCGCCACCACGCGCAGCGCGGGCAGCGAGGTGGTGTCGTTCTGCCAGGCCATGCTGTCGGCCACCGTCGAATGCGCATTGGCCGCGACCAGGCTCTTGAGGCGCCGCGCGCGCGCCGTGTCGCTCCACTCGTAGCCCACCCCCATCTTCGCAGCGGGATGCTTGGGCGGGATATTGTTCTCGTTGGCGGTCACCACGAAGCCGGCGGCAGGGTTGTAGGCCCACGGCAGCTCGTCCATGTTGCGGTAGCCGGCCCATTCGTAGCGTCCGTCGCCGGGCACCGGGGTAAGGCCGTCCCAGTTCGGGCGGATCACGGTCAGGCCGCCGGGAATCCAGCCGATATTGCCGTCGCGGTCGGCATAGACCTGGTTCTCGCCGGGCGCGCCCCAGCGGTTCATGGCGGCGCGGAACTGGTCCCAGTTCTGGGCCCGCATATAGTCCATCGAGCCGAAGTACGGCGCCATGCCGAGATCCAGCCAGGCCGCGCGCAACGCATAGGCGTGGTTGCCCTTGGCGTCGGCGTAGAGCACCGGACCGTGGCGCGTGAAGTCGATGCTGACCTTGCGCGGCGCGGGCTCGCCCTTGACGGCAATCTCCTCGGTCACGGCTTCCATCGGCTCCCAGCGGCCGCGGTACTTGTACTCGCGCGGCTGCGCCGGGTTGGTCTCGTAGACGTAGAGGTCTTCCTGGTCCATGTAGAAGCGCGTCAGGCCGAAGCCCACGGTGCCGTTGTGGCCGATCGAGATGCCCGGCAGGAAGGGCTCGCCGGCGCCGATCACCGACAGGCCAGGCGCGTTCAGGTGGCTGATATAGCGCAGGCTGGGCGCGCCGTGCGCGCGGTGCGGGTCGTTGGCCAGGATGGGCCGCCCGGTGGCGGTGCGCGCGCCGGCGATGACCCAGTTGTTGGAGCCCAGGCTGCGCGCGGTGTCGCTGTTGTTGTCGAGCACGGCGTAGAGCGCTTCGTGCGGGATGTTGCCGGCCGCGGCCGAGCTCCACCACTCCTTGGGGAACCTCGGCGCCGCGGTGGCCAGCTCATAGGCGCGGCGCAACTCGGCGGCGGGCAGCGCGCACGGGTCCAGGCCGTCCGGCAGCCTGGGCGTGACGGGCGGGTCCAGCTCGCGGCGCACCCAGTCGGCGCGCACGGCGTCGGGCTTCACGTGGCAGTAGATCTGCGCGCGGTCGATCTCGCCGGTGAAGTTGAGGGTGAGGCCATGGTGGCGGATGCGCACGATGTCCTCGGCGCGCCAGCGCGCCGGCTTGTAGTTCAGCACGCGAAACTCCGGCGGCAGCAGGTCTGGCCGCGCCTCGGTCTGCGCCACGTAGGCATTCACGCCGGCCACGAACGCCTCGGCCACGCGCTTGGCGTCGGAGCCATAGGCCAGCCACTCGCGGTACATGTCGCCGCGGAACAGCACGGCGCGCGCCGCGCGGTCGCCCTCCACGTAAGCGGCGCCGAAGTCCCTGGCCATCTCGCCCAGGCCGCGCTTGCGCCACAGGTCGATCTGCCAGAGGCGGTCGCGCGCGGCCATGAAACCCTGCACGTAGAAAGCGTCGTACAGCGTATTGGCATAGATATGCGGCACGCCCCAGCGGTCGATCAGGATGCTGGCCGGCTTTTCCAGGCCGGCCACCTGGTAGCGCTCGGTGCTGGACGCCGCGGCGGCGTTGTTGGCGGCCGGCGGCGCTGCCAGCGCGGTGCCGGCGGCGCCCACGGCGGCGCTCAGGCCAAGTACGGCGGCGAGGCGGCGGGCTCGGCGAACCATCTGGAATCTCCTGGAAGGGGCGGGTACGGCATGGRTTGGCCACGCCTGCCGGCGCGGCGAAATGCCGCCAAGGATAGCGGAAGACGGCGCTGGCGGTCGAATCCGGCGCCCGCCGGGCAAGCGCCCCCGCGTTCCGGCAAGGCCTTCGCACGAATTTCATCCCGCAAAACTTTGATGCAGCGCAGAATGACGAGGCCGGTACAGGCGTCTATAACCACCAAACCGGTTTCATTCCCTGAAACAATCCTCTGCCCGGAGTGCGCACGCGTGACGGTCCCGACGACTTCCCTACAGAAGGCCTGCAGGCTGCTGCGCGCGCTGTCCGACCCGCGCAATACGCGCCTGACCGACCTCGCCGGCGCGGCGGGCGTGGACAAGGCTTCTGCGCTGCGCCTGCTGGACACGCTGGCCGCCGAGGGCTTTATCGCGCGCGATGCCGACACCAAGGCCTTCTCGCTCGGCCCCGAATGGCTGGCCCTGCGCGCGACCAGCGTGCGCCGCATCGACCCGCGCTCCGCCGTGCGGCCGGCGCTGATCCGGCTGGCCCAGGCGTTCGAGGACACCGCCATCCTGTCGGTGCCGAGCGGCTGCGAATCGGTGTGCCTGGAGTTGCGCCCGGGCACCTTCCCGATCCGCGCGAACTACCTCGACGTGGGCAGCCGGCGTCCGCTCGGCGTGGGCGCGGGGAGCCTGGCGCTGCTGGCGGCGCTGCCCGATGCCGAGGTGGAGGCCGCCGTGCGCTGCATCGCGCCCGCGCTCAAGCGCTACCCGCGCATCGACAGCGCCCTGCTGCTGCGCGAGGTGGAGGCCACCCGCGCGCGCGGCTATGCGGTACTGCTGGATGTGGTGGTCGAGCGCATGGGCGGCATCGCCATCGCGCTGCCGGACCCCGACGGCTATCCGCTCGGCGCCATCAGCATCGCCGCGCTCAACGAACGCATCACCGAGCGCGAGCCGGCGCTGGCGCGCGCGCTGCGGCGCGAAGCCGAGATCGTGTGCGCGGCCTGGACCCCCCCCACGCCAAAATCATCCATTGCACGGCGGCCACGCAAGACGGCCGCCGCGCACGCAAACCCACAACCGGAGGCATAGAGCATGCGCTGGAAGCAACGACCACAGGGTTCCAACTGGGGCGATTTCGGGCCCGACGACCAGCTTGGCCGCGTCAACCTGATCGGCCCGGAGCAGGTCCGCAAGGGCGCCCGCGAGATACAGGCCGGGCTGTCGTTCTGCCTGTCGCTGCCGCTGGACTACCCGGGCGGCAACAAGCTCAACCCGCGCCGCAACCCGCCGGTGCTGCGCCCCACCTTCCGCGACGACATCCCCTACGTGAATTTCCCGCTGGCCAAGGTCGATCCCGCCGCCACCGACGTGATCAGCGACGACCAGGTGCTGCTGTCGCTGCAGTATTCCACGCAATGGGATTCGCTGGCCCACGTGGGCGCGCTGTTCGACGCCGACGGCGACGGCCGCGCCGAGCGCGTCTACTACAACGGCTATCGCGCCAACGAGCATATCGTCGGCCCGGTGGACTACGCCGAGGACGACCATTTCGCCGCGCACGCCTGCGGCCACGACCACAGCGAGGCGCGCGCGCTCGGCATCGAGAACTTCGCCGTGAAGGGCATGCAGGGCCGCGGCGTGCTGGTGGACCTGGCGCACAACTACGGGCAGGACTTCCGCAACGTGGGCTACGACGACCTGATGCGCGTGCTCGAAGYCGACCGCGTGGAGGTGGAGAGCGGCGACATGCTGCTGCTGCGCACCGGCTTTGCCGAGGTGGTGCTGTCGATGCAGCGCGAGCCCGACGAGAATGTGCTGCACCACAGCTGCTGCGCGCTCGACGGCCGCGACGACAAGCTCCTGAACTGGATCACCGATGCCGGCATCGCCGCGCTGATCGCCGACAACTACGCGGTGGAGCGCTATCCCGCGCGCCCCGCGCCGGCCGGCGAGACGCACCACCCGCTGCTGCCGCTGCACCACCACTGCCTGTTCAAGCTCGGCCTGCCGCTAGGCGAGCTCTGGTACATGAAGGAACTGGCGGCATGGCTGCGCGCCAACCAGCGCTCGCGCTTCATGCTCACCGCGCCGCCGCTGCGGCTGCCGGGCGCGGTGGGCTCGCCCACCACGCCGGTGGCGACGGTCTAGCCGCCGCCCGGTTCCCCGCTGTTTCATAGAAACCAAGAAGAACGCGGGCCACCAAGGCCCATGGAGGAGATCACCATGAACCGCAACCATCCGCTGCTGCGCCGCCCGCTGGGCGTGCTGGCGCTGGCCGCCGCGCTGCTGTGCGGCGCCGGCCAGGCCGGCGCGCAAGGTGCCAAGCCCGGCATTTCCGACGACGAAGTCAAGATCGGCCTGATCCTCGACATGAGCGGGCTGTACGCCGACGTGACCGGGCGCGGCAGCGCCACCGCGGCGCAGATGGCGATCGACGACTTCGGCGGCAAGGTGCTGGGCAAGAAGATCGAACTGGTGGTGACCGACCACCAGAACAAGGCCGATATCGCCGCCAGCAAGGCACGCGAATGGTTCGACACCGGCCATGTGGACGCCATCCTCGACGTGGCCGCGTCGGCGCCCGCGCTGGCCGTGCTGGAAGTGGCCAAGCAGAAGAACCGCATTGTGGTGTTCTCCGGCCCGGGCACCGAGCGCATCACCAATGACCTGTGCACGCCGGTGTCGGTGCACTATGCCTACGACACGTATTCGCTGGCCAATTCCACCGCGCGCGCGGTGGTGCAGCGCGGCGGCAAGACCTGGTTCTTCCTGACCGCCGATTACGCCTTCGGCCACACGCTGCAGGAATCCGCCACCAACGTCATCAACGAGACCGGCGGCAAGGTGCTGGGCGCCGCGCGCCACCCCATCGGCGCCAGCGACTTCGCCTCCTACCTGCTGCAGGCGCAGGCCAGCAAGGCGCAGGTGGTGGGCCTGGCCAACGCCGGCGGGGACGCGGTCAACGCCATCAAGGCGGCCAGCGAGTTCGGCCTGACCAGGGGCGGCAACCAGCGCATGGCGGGGCTGCTGCTGTACATCAACGACATCCACGCGATCGGCCTGAAGACCGCGTCCGGGCTGCTGCTGACCGAAGGCTTCTACTGGGACATGAACGATGCCACGCGCGCGTGGTCGCGCCGGTATTTCGAGAAGCTCAAGAAGATGCCGAACATGAGCCAGGCCGGCACCTATTCCTCGGTCATGCACTACCTGAAGGCCATCCAGGCCGCCGGCACCGACGAGACCGCGGCGGTGATGAAGCAGATGAAGTCCATGCCGATCAACGACTTCTTCGCCAAGAACGGCCGCATCCGCGAAGACGGCCGCATGGTGCACGACATGTACCTGTTCGAGGTCAAGACGCCGGCCGAGTCGAAGTACCCGTGGGACTACTACAAGCTGCTGGCCACGGTGCCGGGCGACCAGGCCTTCATCCCGCCGGCCAAGTCGCAGTGCCCGCTGATGAAGCGATGAGCGCCGGGCAATGAACGCGATGGACTGACCGAGACGATATGCAAAATGCAGCTTACCTGCGCGGCGCGGGCAATACGCGCTTCGGCCGCATCGAGGGCAGCACGCCGCTGACCCTGATGGCGGCCGCCACCGACGCCGCGCTGGCCGACGCCGGCCTGGCGCGCGCCGACATCGACGGCGTGCTGTGCGGCTATGCCACCACGCTGCCGCACCTGATGCTGGCCACGCGTTTCTGCGAGTACGCCTCGCTCGATCCGGCGTACGCGCACGGCGTGGCATCGGGCGGCGCCACCGGCGGCGTGATGGCCATGCTGGCGCGCGAGCTGGTGGGCGCGGGGCGCTGCCGCAACGTGCTGGTGGTGGCCGGGGAGAACCGCCTGAGCGGCCAGAGCCGCGACCAGTCGATCCAGACGCTGGCCCAGGTGGGCGAGCCCGACATGGAGGTGCCGAACGGCGCCTCGGTGCCGGCGTACTACGCGCTGCTGGCGTCGCGCTACCTGCACGAGACCGGCATGCATGCCGACGACCTGAGCGGCTTCGCGGTGCTGATGCGCGAGCATGCGGCCGGGCATCCCGATGCCCACCTGCGCGAGCCGGTGACGCTCGACGCGGCGCGCGCCGCCAAGCCCATCGCCTCGCCGCTGCGGCTGTCGGACTGCTGCCCGATCTCCGACGGCGCGGTGGCGGTGGTGGTGTCGGCCGAACCGGGAAATGGCGGCGGCAGCGGCAGGCCCGTGCGCATCACCGGCGCCGGGCAGGCGCACCGTCACCAGCACCTGTGCACGCTCGACAGCGTGCTGGCCACGGGCGCGGCGGATGCCGCGCGCCGCGCGCTCGGCGAGGCCGGCAACACCGTTGCCGATATCGACTACCTGGCGATCTACGACTCCTTCACCATCACGCTGGCGATGCTGCTCGAGGAACTCGGCGTGGCGCCGCGCGGCGCCTCGCCGCAACGGCTGGCCGCCGGCGACTTTGGCCGCGACGGCGCGCTGCCGCTCAACACGCACGGCGGGCTGCTCGCCTTCGGCCACTCGGGCGTGGCGGGTGGCCTGATGCACCTGGCCGAAGCCGGGCGGCAACTGGCCGGCAAGGCCGGCACGCGGCAGCTGCCGCGGCGCAAGCGCGCCCTGTTCCATGCGGACGGCGGCGTGCTGTCGTCGCATGTGAGCCTGGTGCTGGAGGCGCAATGATGCCGCCCCTCGCCAGCCCCCGGGTTCGCTCCCCCGGCCCCTTTCCCACGGCGTGGGAGAGGGGAGCAAACCAGCAGCAATGCACAGCGCCCCCGCGGAACCAGCCATGACCACCGACCAAGCCAGCCACACCTACCAGTCCGGCCTCGACGCCGGTATCGTGCGCTACCAGGCCTGCGATGATTGCGGCGCGTGGCAGCCGCTGCAGCGCCATGCCTGCCGTGCCTGCGGCAGCACGCGCCTGGGCTGGCGCGACGCCGGCGGCGGCGCCACCGTCCACGCCGTGACCGAAGTCGCGCGCGCGCCGACCGATGCGTTCCGCGCGCTGGCGCCCTACACGCTGGTGCTGGCCACGCTGGACGAAGGCCCGCGCGTGATGGCCCATGCCGAGCCCGGCGTGGCGATCGGCGAGCGCGTGCGCGCCGGCTTCCTGCGCCACGGCGAGCTCACGCTGCTGCGCTTCCGGCGCGAATAGCAAGACAGCGGCGACAAGCCGCAGCAGCAGGCGGCACCCGGCGCGCCGCCGCACGGCCTGCTTCACCAAAACCGAGGAGACTGACATGAACCGAACCTTGCCGCTTCGGCGGCCCGCGCTCGCCCTGCTGACGGGCGCCATCGCCGTCGCGGCAGCGCTGCTGTGCATGCCCCGCGCGCACGCACAGGACTGGCCCGCCAAGCCGCTGCGCCTGGTCGTGCCCTACCCGCCCGGCGGCCCCACCGACATCGTCGCGCGCGTGGTCGGGCAAAAGCTCGCGGAGCAGCTCAAGCAGCCGGTGGTGGTGGAGAACCGGCCAGGCGCGGGCGGCAATATCGGCGCGGAGGCGGCGGCCAAGTCGCCGCCCGACGGCTATACGCTGCTGGTGGCGACCACCGCGCACGCGATCAACATGACGCTGTTCAGCAAGCCCGGCTACAGCACCCAGAAGGACTTCGCGCCGGTGTCGCTGCTCACGCGCGGCCCGCTGGTGCTGGTGACGGCGCCGGCCACGCCGGCCAGCAACGTGACCGAGCTGATCGCGCTGGCCAAGGCCAGGCCGGATCAGGTCAGCTTTGCCAGCTCGGGCAACGGGCAATCCACGCATCTTGYCGCCGAACTGTTCAACAGCATGGCGGGCACGCACATGACCCACGTGCCGTACAAGGGCAGCGCGCCAGCGCTCACCGACGTGATGGGCGGGCAGGCCACCGTGATGTTCGACACCATGCTCTCGGCCATGCCCTTCGTGCGCGAGGGCCGGCTCAAGGCGCTGGCGATCACCGGCGCGGYGCGCTCGCCCGCCGCGCCCGACGTGCCCACCGTGGCGCAAGCCGGGCTGCCCGGCTACGAGGCCACCGCCTGGAACGCGCTGCTGGCGCCGGCCGGCACGCCGCCCGCCGTGATCGGCACGCTGAGCGCCGCGCTCAAGGCCGTGCTCGGGCAGGACGACGTGCGCGCCAGGTTCGCTACGCAGGGTTTCGCCGCGGAATGGACCGCGCCGGCCGCCACCGGTCAGTTCCTCGCGCGCGAGATCGACAAGTGGGGCAAGGTGGTCAAGGCCTCCGGCGCCACCATCGACTGACTCCCGCCCTCTCTCTCTCACACTCATCCTTTCGCCTTCACGCTGCAATTCATCATGAACCAGACCCTGCAAGCCTTGCTGGCGCCGCGCTCGATCGCGGTGATCGGCGCCTCCGACCATATCCACAAGATCGGCGGCCGGCCCATCCACTACATGCGCGAGCACGGCTACGCCGGCAAGCTCTACCCGGTCAACCCGCAGCGCGACACCATCCAGGGCCTGCCCGCCTTTGCCTCGCTCGATGCGCTGCCCGAGGTGCCGGAGCTGGCCATCATCGTGGTGAGCGGCGAGGCGGCGGTCGCGACCGTGCGCGACTGCGCGCGGCTGGGCGTGGCCGCGGCCATCGTCATCGCCTCCGGCTTCGGCGAGGCGGGCGAGGAAGGCCGCCGCCAGCAGGACGAGATGGTGCGCGTGGCAGGCGCCGCGGGGCTGCGCCTGGTGGGGCCCAACAGCCAGGGCCTCGCCAACTTCGGCACCGGCACCATCGCCAGCTTCTCCACCATGTTCATCGAAGTACCGCCGCAGGACGGGCCGGTGGCCGTGGTCAGCCAGAGCGGCGGCGTCAGTGCCATGGTCTACGGCCTGCTGCGCGGCCAGGGCATCGGCGTGCGCCACATGCACGCCACCGGCAACGAGGCCGACATCACGGTCAGCGAACTGGCGCTGGCCGTGGCGCACGACCCGGACGTGAAGCTGATCCTGCTGTACCTGGAGAGCCTGACCGACCCGGCGGTGCTGGCCGAAGCCGCGGCGGTGGCACGCCGGCGCGGCGTGCCGATGGTCGCCGTGAAGGCCGGCCGCTCCAGCGCGGGCCAGCGCGCGGCGGCGTCGCACACCGGCGCCATCGCCAACGAGGACCGCGCGGTGAGCGCCTTCCTGGCGCGCCACGGCATCTGCCGCGTCGACGATGCGCACGCGCTGGCGCGCTGCGCGCCGCTTTACCTGCGCGGCTGGCAGGCCGGCGGGCGGCGCCTGGTGGTGGTGAGCAACTCGGGCGCGAGCTGCGTGATGGCCGCCGATGCGGCAGAAACGCTCGGACTCACGCTGGCGCCGCTGGCCAGCGCCACGCAGGCGGCGCTGGCCGAACGCCTGCCCGGCTTCGCCGCCACCGCGAATCCGGTCGACGTGACCGCGGCGCTGCTGACCAACAGCGGCCTGTTCGGCGACGTGCTGCCAGTGGTGGCCGCCGACCCGGCCGCCGACTTGCTGCTGCTCGACATCCCGGTGGCCGGCATGGGCTACGAGCTGCCGCGCTTCGCGCGCGACGCCGCGGCCTTTGCCGCCAGCGCCGGCAAGCCCATCGCGGTGGCCGCATGGCAGCCGCCGGTTGCGGCGGCGTTCCGCGCCGCCGGGGTGCCCACCTATGACAGCGCGGCCGACGCACTGGCCGCCTTCGCGCAACTCGTCACGCACCAGCAGCAGTTGCGCGAGATCGCGCACGAAGACGCTCTGCCGGCAACGTACCGGCCGCGCGCAAGCGGCAAGGCCGCCGCGCCCGCGACACCCGCCACGCAAACCCTGAGCGAGGCCGCCAGCCTGGCCCGGCTGGCGGCGGCCGGCATTCCCGTGGTTGCCCACAAGCTGTGCCGCAGCGCGGACGAAGCCGTGGCGGCCTGGCGCGAACTGAAGGGCCCGGTGGCCGTCAAGGCCAGTTCGCCGCAGGTGCCGCACAAGAGCGAGCATGGCCTGGTGGCGCTCAACTGCAACGACGAGCATGCCGTCGCGCATGCCTACATCGTGCAGACCGACATCCTGCAAAGGATGGMCGCCGCCTGCGAAGGCGTGGTGGTGGCGCGCATGGAACGCGGCGAGCGCGAATGCATGGTGGGCGCGCACTGGGACCCGGTGTTCGGGCCGGTGGTGCTGGTCGGCGACGGCGGCAAGTACGTCGAAGTGCTGTGCGACACCGCCGTGCTGCTGGCCCCGTGCAGCGAGGCCGCGGTGGCGCGCGCCGTGGCCGGACTGCGCATCGCACCGTTGCTGGCGGGCGTGCGCGGCGAGCCGGCCGTGGACGTGGCCGCGCTGTGCCGGATCGCGGTACGCGTGGGCCGGCTGATGCACGAGGCCGGTGGCGCAATCCGCTCGATCGATCTCAATCCGGTGATGGCGGGCGCGGACGGGGCGGTGGTGGTGGACGGATTGATGGAGGTGGCCGCGGCATAGCGCCGCGGCGGTCGGCCGCCTCAATAGACGTCGCGCCGGTAACGCCCGGCTTCGCCCAGGCGCAGCAGCGCTTCTTCGCCCAGCACCTCGGTGAGCGCCGCGTCGACGCCGCCGGCCATGCCTTGCAGGCTGCCGCACACATAGATGGCCGCGCCGTCTTCGACCCATTCGCGCAGCATGCCGGCGGCGGCGCGCACGGCGTCCTGCACATAGCGCAGCGGGCCGCCGTCGCGCGAGTAGACCAGGTCCATGCGCTGCAGCACGCCTTCGCTTTGCCACGCCGCGAGTTCGTCGCGGTGGAAGGCGTCGTGTTGCGCGGTGCGCTCGCCGAACAGCAGCCAGTTGCGATGGTGGCCGGCGACGGCGCGTGCCTTGAGGTGGGCGCGCAGCCCGGCCAGGCCGGTGCCGTTGCCGATCAGGATCAGCGCGCGCTCGTCGGCGGGCGGATGGAAGCCGCGGTTGGTGCGGATGCGCAGCGCGATGGCGGCGCCCTGCGCCGCGTGGGCGGTCAGCCAGCCGGAGGCGAGGCCAAGGCGGCCGTCGTCGTGGCGGGTCTGGCGCACCAGCAGTTCGAGCCGGCCCTCGGCAGGCAGCGAGGCAATCGAATATTCGCGGTGCGGCAGCGGCGGCAGCGTGTCGACCAGGCGCTGCGGCGCCACGCCGGCCAGCGCGACGAGATGCGGCTCGGGCAGCATGATGCGGGTGGCCAGCGCCTGCGCCAGCGTGGTGGCGGCACCGTCGCAGCGCACGGGCGTGATGCCGTCGAGCTTGAGCTTGTCCAGCATGCGGCCGACCTCGGCCGGCGCGAGCCGCGGGCCGATCTCGGCGATGTCGCCGGCCTGCCAGGCGGGTGCGCCTGCGGGCGGCAGCAGGGCCAGGTGGAAGGCGGGCGCGCCGGGGCTGCCGGAATTGAGCAGGCGGCGCTCGGCCAGGTGCCAGTCGGTGTAGCGGGGCTTGTCCCAGTCGGCGATCTCGACCCCGCCGCCCAGCGCGCTGAGGTGGTTCTGCCAGTGGCGCAGCGCGCCGGCGTCGCCGTTGTCGACTTCCACCATGTCGAACAGTGCCTGCGCCTGCTGGCGTTGCAGCCACGCCGAGAGCGCGCGGCCGAAGGCGCAGAAGTTGGCGTAGCTGCGATCGCCAAGGGCGAGGATGCCGTAGCGCAGTTCGCGCAGGCCGCCCGTGCCGGCCGCTGCCGTGAGGCGCCGCGCGTAGCCGGAGGCGCTGTCGGGGGCATCGCCCTCGCCCGTGGTGCTGACCACGAACAGGACCTGCCGGCAATGCGCCAGGCGCCCCGCTTCGAGCTGATCGAAGGCCAGGCATTGCGCGGGCACGCCGGCGTCCTGCAGCGCCTGCGCGGTGTGCAGCGCGACCTGCTCGGCAAACCCGCTCTGGCTGGCATAGGCAACCAGCGTGGCGCCTTCGCGCGGCTGTGCCAGCTGGGCCGGGCGCGCGTGCCGGCGGCGGTGCCGCGCGATCACGGCCGCGCAAAAACCAAGGTAGGCGACCACCACGCCGGCGGCCATGCCCGCGCGGCTGGGGGCGAGCAAGCCCAGGGCGACGCCGGCCAGCCCGGCAAGCACGCCCAGCGCGGTCACGGCCTGGTGCATGCGGCTGCGCCGGGCGGCCTGGCCGGCGTGGGCGCGCGGCGGCTCGGCCGCGGGGGCGGGCAGGTCGATCGGCAGGGAGGATGCGCTCTCGGGCGTGTTCATGGCGTGTTCATGGCGTGTTCATGACAACATGGCCTCGCAGGCCGGCGACAGGCGTTCGTCGAAACCGCCGCTGTGGCGGACCAGGAAGCGGGCGGCAAGCGCATGGCGGCGCGCGAACACCATGCCGGCTTCGGGGCCGAGCACGGTCAGCGCGGTGGAGAGCGCGTCGGCCATCATGCATTGGGGATGCAGCACCGTGACCGAGGCCAGCGCGTGGCTGGCCGGGTAGCCGGTGCGCGGGTCCAGCGTGTGGGCGTAGCGGCGCCCGCCGCTGTCGAAGTAGCGCCGGTAGTCGCCCGAGGTGGCCACGGCCAGGCCATGCAGCGCGACGAGCGTGTCGGCGCCGGCGGCTCCCGCGGCGGCGGGCGGCGTCTCCAGCGCGACCCACCACGGCATGCCGTCGGGCTTGACACCGTGGCCGCGCAGTTCGCCGCCGATCTCCACCAGGTGGCTGGCGAGGCCCTGCGCGTCCAGGTAGCGCGACACCGCGTCCACGCCAAAGCCTTTGGCGATGRCGCAAAAATCCAGGCGCACGCCGCCGGGCTGGCGCGCGCGGCGGCTTTCGGGATCGAGTTCGATGCGCTGCCATCCGCACAGGGCGCGGGCCTGCTCGATCTCGGCCAGCGGCGGCGCGACATCGCGACGCGGTGCCGGGCCGAAGCCCCACAGGTCAACCAGCGGGCCAGCGCTCGGGTCGTAGGCACCGCCGCTGTCGCGCGCCACCTGCAACGCGGCCTGCAGCACGGCAAAGCAGTCCGCCGGCAATACCTGCCAGCTGTCCGGCGCGGCGCGGTTGAAGCGGCTGAGATCGGAGCCGGCCTCCCAGTTGCTCATCTGCGCGACCACGCCGGCCAGGACCGCGCGGATGCCGGCGTCGAGCGCCGCCGCGGCGGGGCTGCCCGGCGGCGCGGCCCAGGCCACCGACCAGGTGGTGCCCATGGTCTCGCCCTGCAGCCGGCACACGCGCGCGGCCGCATCGGGCGCGGGCGGCGCCGCGCCGAGCGAGAGAGGAATAAGGACGCGCTGCATGCGGGCCAAGCGGGAGGAGTTGGAAAAAGCTGGAATAGGTCAGAAACGACGACAAGAGGCTGAAGAAAATGACGCCAGCCTGGAGACGCGATCCGCAAAGACAAAAAGCCCGCTGGGGGCTCATGGCTTGCGCGGGCCGCCGGACTTGCGCCGGGGGCGGCCCGCCCGCGCTTGAAGCGCGCGGGAAGCGCGCTTACTGCGGCAGCACTTCCACCGTCGCGGCATAGCTCGCGCGGCGGACCTTGGCTTCCTTGGTGGCGACCTTGTCGTCGCGCACCTCGGCCTCCATCCAGTACATGCCCGGCGCCGGCCACTTGACGCTGAACTTGCCGTCGGCGTCGGTGGTCAGCGACATCTCCTGCAGCTGGTCGCGGTAGCGGATGCCGCCCGGCACCACGGCCACCTTCACATTGCCGGCGGGCTTGCCGTCGAGCAACAGGCGGAAGCTGGCGGCGTCGCCGGCGACCAGGTCGTTCGGGTGCGTGACCGGAGCCAGCTCAAGGCCGCGGCCCGTGGTCTGCAGCACCCTGGCGCTCGGCTTGCCGGCCGTGACGAAGGCTTCCAGGCGGCTGTCGGCCTGGGTCACCTGCAGGTCCTGCGCGCCGGCCGGCACTTCCTTGGCGAAGGCCTCGGGCGAACCGCGCCAGCGCTTGGTCTGGCCGTTTTCCTTGTAGCTGGCGAACAGGCCGTGGCTGACCATCGCCACCTTGTAGGTGCCGGGCTGGGTCAGGTGTACGTCGAAGGTGCTGCGGTAGCGGCCGGTGCTGGCGTTCTCGACCTTGGCGGCGGCGCCGTCGGGCGCGGTCACGGCCAGGTTGTCCAGGCGCAGCGGCACGTGCTCGAAGTAGAACAGGTCGTTGGACACGGCGGCGTCCACGGTCACCCACGGGTCGCTGCCCGAGAGCACGGTGGCCGACGGCAGCAGCCACTGGCGGTGGGCATGGGCGGCCAGCGGCATCAGCGCGGCCAGGGCCAGCGCGGCGGCGCGGACGGACAGTTTGGTGGCGATCGTCTTCATCGTCATGCTCCTAAGGGAAGCGGGCAAGGAATCGGGTTCCGGCTGCACAAGCCGGGCTGTGGAAGGGAAAGGCTGGCGACGAAACGGCAGCATGCCGCTCAGGGCTTGAGGTCGACCGAGACCGTGCCCAGTTCGTGCTCGCCCCTGGCCCTGGCCGAAGCGGCCGCCTTGGGAGGCCATGCAAACGGCACGCGCAGCAGTTCGCGGCCGCCGACCTCGCGCGCGGCTTCCACCACCAGCTGGTAGTCGCCGGCGGGCAGCTTGCCCAGCGGCGTCTTGCCGTCGCTGAAAGTGAGCGTCTGCTCGCCGGCGGCGCGCGTGGCGCCGGAGATGCCGTCGGCCGGCATCTGCATGTCGCGCCCGGCCTTGCGCCACCACTGGCGCATGTCCTTGAGCCACTTGGTGCCTTCGCCATCCTTGTGCTTGACGTCATACCAGACCGCCAGCGTGGCGGCCGGGCTCTGGTCGGCGCGCTCGATCCACATCGAGACATAGGGCCGGTGGTATTCCGCGACGTTCAGGCGCGGGATCTCGACCTTGACGTTCATTTCGGCCGCCACGGCCGGGCTGGCGAACGGTACCGCGGCCATGCCGGTGAGAGTGACGGTGAGCAATCGACGCATAGCGAAACCTCGTTTTTAGCAGCTGAAGGTGAAACGGTTGAACGGCGAAGCGCGCGCTCAGTGAATGAACAGCAGGGCCAGCAGCAGCGGCGCCACCAGCCCCAGGCCGACCAGCGGCCATGTCGCCATGCGCCCGCCCGCATGCAGCTTGAGCAGGAACAGCCCCGTGACGCTGAAGATCAGGCAGGCCGCGGCGAAGACATCGAGGAACAGGCTCCACGCGCGGCCGGTATTGCGGCCCTTGTGGAGGTCGTTCAGGTAGGAAATCCAGCCGCGGCTGGTCTTCTCGTACTGCACTTCGCCGGTATCCAGCGCCAGGCTTACCCAGGCATCGCCCCCCGGGCGCGGCAGCGAAACATAGATCTCCTCGCCCGACCACTCGGCCTCGCGCCCGGCGGCGTCGATATCCAGCGTGCGTGCCAGCCACTCGGCCAGCACGGGGGGCACCGGGCCCTTGTCGCCGTGCTTGAGCTGGCGCAGCGAACCGGTCAGCGCGGCGGGCGCGCTTTCCGTGCGGGTGACCACTTGCGGCCTGGCCTCGATCTGGCCGGCGTGGTTGAGCGTAAATCCGGTCACGGCAAACAGCAGCATGCCAATCAGGCAAAGCGCCGAGCTGATCCAGTGCCACTGATGCAGGTGCTTGAGCCAGAAGGCGCGGCGCTGCTGGCCGGCTCCCAGCGAGATTTCGGTCATATCGGTTTTCCGGCGCGCGGCAAGCGGTGCGAGGCCATGGATGGCGCCTGGCTGGCCGGCCTGCCCGATGCGCGCTGATGCTACGGCGCCCCGCGAGGTGACGCTTCAGGCAAATAAGGCGAAAGGATAATGGTTCTCATTTGAAACCGCAATGCCTCGCCCGGGGGGCGAAGATTACGCGGAATTACATGGCCTGGCGGGCCGCGCCAGCCCCGCGAATCCGTTTGTGCAGTAGTACACACTTACGCTGTCTACGGCTGCAACCCTTGCTGCACTTGAGGAAACTCCCTACTCCGCTACCGTCAAGTTTGGCTTTGTCGCGGCCGTTATCGCGTCAGCAATGAAATGAATCGCGATACCTAAAAGAAGGGGGAGAGAATGCTGGAGCGCCTGAGCCTGAGGAAGAAATTACTGTTGCCGTTGCTGCTGAGCTGGGTCTGCCTGCTGGGCCTGACGCTGTGGGATGCCTGGCAGATGCGCGAACTGCGCCTGGACGAGCGCAAGCTGGACCTGGCGCATGTGACCGATACCGCGCTATCGATGGTGAAGGAATATGAGGCGCTGGGCCGCAGCGGCAAGCTGCCGATGGACGAAGCCCGGCAGCAGGCGCTGGACCGCGTGCGCGCCATGCGCTTCGGCGAAGACGGCTATTTCACCCTGATGCGTTCCGACGCCGTGGTGGTGATGCACCCGTTCAAGGCGGAGATGAACGGCAAGGACATGAGTGACATGAAGGATCCCAACGGGACCTTCCTGTTCCGCGAGATCGCCGAGATCGGCAAGGGCGCGGGCCACGGATTCGTGCATTACCTGTGGGCCAAGCCGGGCTCCGAGGCGCCGCAGCCCAAGCTGAGCTACGTGGCCAACTTCAAGCCCTGGGACTGGAACTTCATCGCCGGGGTCTACCTGGACGATATCGACGCCGCCTTCCGCCAGTCCCTGCTGAAGTCACTGGCCTTGCTGCTGGGTATCGGCACGCTGATGACGGTGGTGGTGATGCGCATCGCCGGCGGCCTGCACAAACAGCTGGGCGGTGAGCCGGCGCTGACTTCGCAGATTGCCGCGCGGATTGCCGAAGGCGACCTGGCCAGCGAGGTGCGCCTCGCGCAGAACGACCGCCACAGCGTGCTGTTCGCCATGCAGCAGATGCAGAACCGGCTGACCGGCGCCATCGGCAGCATCCGCGGCTCGGCCGATTCGATCGCCAACGCCGCGCGCGAGATCGCCGCCGGCAACTCGGACCTGTCGCGCCGCAGCGAGGAACAGGCGGCTTCGCTGGAGCAGACCGCGGCCAGCATGGAGCAGCTCACCGGCACGGTACGCCAGAGCGCCGACAACGCGCGCCAGGCCAGCCGGCTGGCCGAAGGCGCCTCGGAGATCGCGGTGCGCGGCGGCGAGATCGTCGGCAAGGTGGTCAACACCATGGGTGAGATCAAGGCGGCCTCGGGCAAGGTGGTGGACATTATCGGTGTGATCGAAGGCATTGCCTTCCAGACCAACATCCTGGCGCTCAATGCCGCCGTGGAAGCGGCGCGTGCCGGCGACCAGGGCCGCGGCTTCGCGGTGGTGGCCGGCGAGGTGCGCAGCCTGGCTCAGCGCAGCGCCACCGCGGCCAAGGAGATCAAGAGCCTGATCGGCAACTCCGCGCAGCGCGTGGACGACGGCGCGGCGCTGGTGGAAACCGCGGGCCAGGCCATGGACGAGATCGTGCAGGCCGTCAAGCGCGTGACCGACCTGATGGGCGAGATGCGCGCCGCCACCGAAGAGCAGACCGGCGGCATCGAGCAGGTCAACCAGGCCGTCACGCAGATGGACCAGATGGCGCAGCAGAACGCCGCGCTGGTGGAACAGGCCGCCGCGGCCGCGGCCTCGCTGGAAGACCAGGCCGACGCCCTGCACAAGGCGGTCGGCACGTTCCGGCTGGCGGGCGCCTGAGCGCAGCCCGCGCAGTGACAGTGCAATGAAAGAGCAATGAGGGGTCAGTAGAAGGGGGCGCCGGAAAGCCGGCGCCATGTGTTGTGCGTGATACGCACTTTTCGTGCGCCGGGGACTTTCCCGCTGCCCGGCGCACGATTTTCTTCCCGCCCAGCCTGCCCTAGGCCGATTCGCCCGGCGCTCGGGCACCGCTCGCCATGAGCTGCTGGGCGAGCAGGTTCGCATGCGGTGTCAGTGCGGAGAAATCGCGCGCGCACAGGTGCAACTGCCTCGACGTCCACGGCTCCGACAACGCAACCAGCGCCAGCCCGGGCCGGCGCAGTTCCGCCGCGAAGGCTTCGGACAGGATGGCGATGCCGACGCCCGCCTCCACCATCTCCCCGACACTGGCCACGCTTCTGAGCCGGACCCGGTATCCGATCTGGCGCCCGAGACGGGTCGCGCGTTCGCCCAGGTGGCTTTCCAGCGCGGCATCCGCCAGGCCGACAAAGGGTTCGCCGATGATGTCCGCGAAGGCCACCCGCGGCTGGCCGCTGATGCGGTGCGCGCTGCCCGCCACCACGACAAGCTGGTCGCTTGCCAGCAAGCGGGTCTGCAGCGCCGCCAGGTCGGCAATGTCGGCGACGATGCCCAGCTCGGCGCGCCCCTCCGCAATGGCGCGGACGATCTCGGCGCTCGGCTGCTCGTCAAGGTCGACCGACAGGTCCGGGTGAGCCACCAGGAAGCGGCGCAGCTCGCGCGGCAGGAACGCGGCCAGTGCCGCCGTGTTCGAAAGCAGCCTGATGCGGCCCTTGAGGCCGGTGGCGTAGGTCCGCAACTCGCCGCGCATCTGTTCCACCTGCCCCAGGATCAGACGCGCGTGCCGCACCAGCGCGTCGCCGGCCGCGGTCGTATGCACGCCGCGCCGGGTGCGCTCCAGCAGGGGCGCGCCCAGTGCGGCCTCCATGCCGGACACGCGTTCGCTTGCGGAAGCCAGCGCCAGGTTCACGGCCTGCGCGCCCGCCGTGAGGCTGCCCTGTTCGACCACGCTCAGGAACAGGCGCATATCGGTGAGATCGAAGCGCATGGGGTCGGTCCTCGCTTAGCTGCTTTCGGTTTCTCCGAAGACTAGCACTGGAATTGCCAGATTGCCCATGCCAGCTCGCGCACCTACCATGGCTGGCATGAACGATACTCTGCTGCTCTCCCTGGCCGGCTTGACTRCAGGCGCCATGAACGCACTCGCCGGGGGCGGCTCGTTCGTCAGCCTGCCAGCCATGATTGCCACCGGCGTGCCATCGGTTCAAGCGAATGCTTCGAGCACGGTTGCCTTGTTTCCGGGCGGAATCGCGAGTGCGTGGGCCTACCGCAGCGACCTCGGGCCGGTCGGTGCCGTGTCGCTGCGGCCATTGCTGCTGTCGACGGTCATCGGGGGCGTGGTCGGTGCGGTACTGCTCTTGTGGACGCCGGCAAAGACCTTCGACGTCGTGCTGCCCTGGCTGCTGCTGGTGGCCAGCCTGGCGCTGTCGTTCGGGCGCCGGGCCGGGGAATGGCTGCGGAGCCGCTACCACATCCGGCCTGCGGCCGTTCTCGCCGTCCAGTTCGGGCTGGGGGTCTACGGCGGCTACTTCGGCGGCGCGGTAGGCATCATGATGATGGCCGTGTGGGGCCTGCTCGACAGCCGCGACCTCAAGAGCCTGAATGCCCCGCGCACCCTGCTCGTCACCGCCGCCAACACCATGGCGGTCTTCATCTTCATGGCCGCGCGCGCGGTGCATTGGCCGAACACGATCGTGATGCTGCTGGCGGCAACCGTCGGCGGCTACGCGGGCGCGCAGATCGGCCGCCGCACGCCTGCAAACGTGGTGCGCGCCGTGACCCTGACGCTGACGGCCTGCATCACCCTGGCGTTCTTCGTCCGTGCCTATATGCCTGTACGGCCCTGGTAGACCCGTGGTCCGCCGATCCAGGTGGCCGTGGCAGGCCCGAACCGCCTCGCCGTGCATGTTGCACTTGCGCGAGTTTCAGGGAAACCGGGAGACTTCGATGATTGCCGCACTCATGGAAACCATTGGCGCGCTTGCCATGCTCGCCAGCATCTCTGCCAGGATCGCCCTCCTCCTGCCTC
>NZ_JBFTND010000020.1:0-49250 GCF_056397305.1 Cupriavidus sp. 05N40 | reverse complement strand
GCCTTGAGGTCGCTGCCGGTACCCGGCTCGGTCATGCCGATGGCCAGGATGGCTTCGCCCGAGCACACCTTGGGCAGCCAGCGCTGCTTTTGCTCGTCGCTGCCCAGGCGGTTGATGTACGGGGCAATGATGTCGGAATGCACGCCGAAGCCCAGGCCGCTGACGCCGGCGCGCGCCAGTTCTTCGTTGTAGATCGCGCAATGGCCGAAGTCGCCGCCGCCGCCGCCGTACTCGGTCGGCAGCGTGATGCACAGCAGGCCTTCGCGGCCGGCCTTGAGCCAGGTTTCGCGGTCGACCACGCCGGCCTTGTCCCATTTGGCCTGGTGGGGAACGCACTCGCGTTCGAGGAAGCGGCGCACCGTGGTGCGGAACATTTCGTGGTCGTCGCGGAAGACGGTACGGGTGACTTGCATGGAAAGCTCCGGGAAGATGGGGTAAGGGGCTCGATACGGTGTCAGCGCACGCAGGCGATGTGCGCCGCGGGTTCGGGGTGGAACAGTTGTTCGACGAGATGGGCGCGGCGCGCGCGGGTGGCGGCCTGGTTGACATAGCCTTTGTCGGCGATCTCGTTGGCATCCATCGAAGGCGGCTCGGCCATCAGCATCAGGCGCTGCACGCTCAGGCTGCTGGCGCCGCCGCCCTGGGCGCGCAGCCGCTCGCTGAGCGTGTTCACCACCAGCGGGTGGCGCACCAGCGCTTCGGCGTCCAGGTCGGCCAGTGCCGGGTCAAGCTCGCGGCAGGCCGCGAGGTTGGGCCAGGCCAGCGCGGCCAGGTAGTCGTGATCGTGGCCGCAGACGACGGCATCGCTCAGCAGCGGCGCGCATTTGTCGACCAGTGCCAGGCGCACCGCGCCGGTCCGCACCCAGGTGCCGTTGGTCAGCTTGAAATCCTCGACCACGCGGCCGGCGAACGTCAGGCCGCGGGCCGGATCGGCGGGATCGGCCAGGCGCACGGCGTCGCCCAGGCAGAAGTAGCCTTCCTCGTCGAAGGCCGCGGCAGTGAGGTCGGGACGATTGACATAGCCGGCAAAGACGAAGGGGCCGCGCATGCGGATCTCGTAACGTCCGTCGCCGCCGTCGAGCGGCACCAGCTTGACTTCGGCGCCCGGCATCGGCACGCCGACATTGCCGACGCCGTCGGTGGCCCAGCTGCAATACACGCCCATGCCGGTGGTCTCGGTGGAGCCCAGGCCGGAGCAAAAGACAATGCGCTCGCCCACGGTCTGTTCGGCCGCGCGCTGGATGCGTTGCCACACGTCGCGCGGCAGGCTGGCGCCGCCATAGCTGAACATCACCGCGTTGGCGAACAGGCTGCGCGCGAGCGCCGGGTCGCGTTCGATCTCGGCGACCAGCACGGCCCAGGCGGACGGCACGCTGGTGAACACGGTGGGCGAGACCTCGCGCAGGTTGCGCACGGTGCGCTGGAACAAGCCGGGCACGGGGCGCCCGTCGTCGATATGGTGGGTGGCGCCCAAGGCAACGGCGCGCGTGAAATTGAGCACGCCGCCCAGGCCATGGTGCCAGGGCAGCCAGTCGAGGAACACCGGCTGCCGCTCGACGAGGGCGGCGAGGTTGTTCGCGTAGTAGGCGGTCACGGCCGCGAGATTGCTGTAGGCGATGGCAACCCCCTTGGGTACGCCGGTGGAGCCCGAGGTGAACAGCACGCGCACGGTGTCGGCGGGGCGAATGGCGGCGCGGGCGCTGGCCAGCGCGGCCAGCCGCGCGGGCGTCAGCTCGGTGGCGGTCAACGTGCTCCAGGCAAGCTGGCCGGCCGCCGCGCCCTCCACCGCGATGACCTGCGCCTCGGGGCGTTCGAGGGCTGCGATGGCGCGCTCGAAGGGCGCGGCTGCCTGGACGAAGAACGCCGCCGGCGGCACCAGCCCGGCAATGCCTTTGAGGCGCGCGAAATCGCGGCTGATGGTGGCATAGGCGGGCGACACCGCGGCGGCGGGCACGCCCACGTATTCGGCGGCCAGCAGCAGGACCGCCTGCTCGATGGAGTTGCCTGACAGCAGCATCAGCGGCCGGTCTTGCCCGAGGCCGAGCTCGAGCAGGGCGGCTGCCACGGCCTGGACCTGGTGCCACAGTTCGGTCCAGCTGATCGAGCGCCAGGCCCCCTGCGCATCGCGCTCGCGGAAGGCGGCATTGGCGCCGCGCTGGTCCGCCCATTGGGGCAGGAAGTCGGCCAGGCCTTGCTGCGGGATGACGGCGGGCGGGGTCGCGCAGCGCAGCAGCAGCGTGCCGTCGTCGCGGCGCTCGACCAGCGTGGGGCGCTCGGGAAGCCCGGCGGGCCGGTAGACGGGAACGACGGGACGGTCGGCGGCAGCCGGCGCGTGCGCGGCCATTGGAGTGTTCATTGCACCTGTCTCCTGGGCTGGATGCGCGGGTGCGCGCCAGCCGTTTGTTCTTGCTCTGTGTGTTCCCGGGGCCAGCTATCGATGCGGATTCGCGATGCGGATTCGCGCGATTGCAGCGGGTATTGGCATGTCGCTAAGTTACCGCCAAGGGGGGGCGCGCCATAACCACCCGCGTCAGGTGGTTCCGCCTGCGGCCCGGGTGGCCCTGGGCACGGCAACGGGACGATCGCCGACGGGCCGGGCCGCCGCGCGGGGCGTCAGGGCATGCCAGCGCGGGCCATGCGCGGGCACGCGCCGCCGGCTGGCCGACGGCGGCGCCCGGCGGCCAGGAGGAGAAGGAAAGAGAAGGAAAGGAGCGGGGAAAGGGGAAGGGAACGGCGCGGGGCCGGGGCGCCGCGCGCGGCAGGCTCAGCCGCCCTGGCCAGGCAGGTCGGCGTCCGGGTCCGCATCCAGTGCCATGTCGCGCACGCGCGCCACGGCCTCGTCGCGGCTGCTGACACCGAGCTTGCGGAAAATGTTCCGCAGGTGCCATTTCACGGTTTCCGGCGACAGGCCCAGCGTGCGCGCGATCTTCTTGTTGGGCAGCGCTTGCCCGAGCAGCCGCACCACATCGGCCTCGCGCTCGCTAAGCGCTTCCGCGCCGGTAGCGGCCAGCCCGCCGGCGCCGGCTACCGCAGGTGCGGCGGGTGCGGCAGGCGCGGCGGGCATGCCGGCCGCCTGTGCTGCCTGCGCGGAGGACAGGCGCTCGACGTAGAAGGCCAGCAAGGGATCGAGCGCCTGGTCCTGCATGATCGCGCCGAGCAGGTCGAGTGCCGCCGGCTCCGCATCGAGCAGGCTGCGTACCAGGCCGAGACGATGGCCCCGGCGCAAGGCCGCCAGCAGCTTGTCGCGCGCGGGCTCGGGCATGCCCAGGCGGAAGTCCACCACCGCGCCCTGCCATTGCAGCTGGGCCACGTGGCGCTGCCAGCCACGCGCGTCGCACAAGGCGATCAGCGGCGCCAGGCGCTGCGCCGCGCCCGCCAGGTCGTCGTGCGCCAGGCATAGCTGGATGCGCGCGCGCTCGGCCACCACGCGGATCTCATCGAGTGCGCTTGGCTGCGTGTGGGGGTGGCGTGCGTCGATGACATCGAGCCGCGCCAGCGCGGCATGCGCGGCATCCGGGTCGCCATTCGACAGGTGTCGCCGGACTTGTTCGCCGAGGCTATGGGCCAGCAGGCGGTCCAGGCCCAGTTGTGCGGCGTACTCCTCCAGCCGCTCCAGGTAGGCCGATGCATCGAGCCGGTGGCCGGCGGCCCAGTGGCATGCCGACAACACCATCAGCACGCGCAGCACCGAGTCCGGAATCGAAACCCGCTCGAGCACATCCACGCGGTCTTCCAGCAGCCGGCGCGCGCCAGCGATGTCGTTTTGTTCGTAGAGCACTTCGCCGAGCAGCGCGGCGGCGAAGCAGCCGGGCTCGGCCGCCGCGCTGCCGGCCCTGTCCGCTTCGTACAGGACGTCACGGCAGATGCGCTCGACCTGGATCATCTTGCCTTCCAGGGCGAAGCTGAAGCCCACCACGCAGCGCCCGTTCAGGCTGCCGGAGGCGGTGCCCAGCAGCGGCGTGCCTTCGACCAGCAGCGGCGGCGCTTCGGCCTGGATGCGGCGCGCGCGCTCGTACTCGCCCAGGTGCATGTACAGCCACGACAGCAGGTTGTTGCGCCCGCCCACGGTGGCCGGCTCGACACCGGCGGGCGTCTGCAGCATCTCCGGCAGCAGGGACATCGCGCTGTCGGTGTCGTCGCGCTGCACCGCCAGCCCGAAGCGCAGCATGGTGAGGCGGTAGCGGGCGAGCAGGTCGTCTGGCGCAATGTCGGCAAGCAGGCGTTCGATGCTGGCCGCGGCTGCGTCCAGCTCGCGTGCGAAGGTCTGCATCTGCAGGGTCAGCAGGCGCAGCTTGATGCGGGCCTGGATTTCCTCGGGCGGCAACAGGCGCATCAGCCTGATCAGCTTGCGCTGTTCGCCCCTCGCGCCGAGCGTGCCGGCATGTTCCTGCACCAGGTCGGCGGCCGCGGCGGTCYCGCCCGCCAGCACGGCGTGGCGCACCGCCTCCTCCAGCAGGCGATGGGCGCGGAACCAGTGCCAGGCAGCCGTGTGCACGGCACGCTGCTGGCCTTCGCTGCGCGCGCGGAAGCGCTCCAGCAAGGTCTCGCGCAGCAGCGGGTGCAGGCGGTACCAGGTCTCGCGATCCGGCCCGTCGACCGGGGCGATAAAGAGGTTGTCGCTGTCGAGCCGCGCCAGTAGCGCGACCGCATCGGCCGAGGTTTGCGACTGGTCGCCCAGCGCCACGCACAGCGAGGCGCTGAAGCGCTGGCACGCGGCCGCGCGCACCAGCAGCTCGGCTTCGGCCGGCGCCAGGCGGGCCAGCACTTCGCGCTCGAAATAGTCGGCGAAGGCACCGGCGTCCTGCACATTGGCGCGCACGAAGGCGTCGGCCGACGATACGCCATCGATGAGCTGCTTGCGCCGCTTCCAGCGCGTGGCAAACAACTGCAGCCCGGCCACCCAGCCATCGGTCAGCTCGTGCATCAGGCGCGCGTCGCGCGTGGTGATGTCGCTCAGCTGCGCCTTCAGGAAGCGCTCGGACTCCGCCAGCGTGAAGCGCAGGTCGCGCTGGTCCAGCTCCAGCACCAGGCCCTGGTCACGCAGGCGGCCGAGCGAGAGCGGCACGGTGCCGCGCGATGCCAGCGCGATATGCAGGTTGGCGGGCGCGTAGTCGAACAGCCACTGCAGTGCCTCATGGACCCGCGCGTCGGCAAGATGCTGCAGTTCGTCGAGTACCAGGACCAGTTCGCGCGGATGCGCGGCGATGCCCTGCACGAGCGCTAGCACGGTGCGCTCGACCGCTTCGGGGTCCACGCCGCGCCCGCCCAGCAGCGCCGCTTCGCGCACGATCGCGGGATCRACCCGGGCCAGGCTGCCCAGCAGGGCATCGAGCAAGCGCGCCAGGTCGTTGTCGTCGGCGGACAGGGTCAGCCATGCCACGTCGAAGCCAAGCGTCAGCAAGGCCTGGCGCCACGCCAGCAGCGTCGCGGTCTTGCCGCAGCCGGCCGGGCCTTGCAGCACGATCGCGCGCCGGCGCCGCGCCTCGGTCAGCTGGGCCAGCAGGCGTTCGCGCGCCAGCACCCTGACCGTGTCGCGCGGCGGCTGCAGCTTGGCCTGGCCGGTGGYGTCCGGTGCCGCGCCGGGAAGTGGGCTTGCGCCGGGGGTGGAGGGACTTTGCGGCATAGGTAACCGGTGCCTTCTTGCTGGCCTGGCGCAGGCCATGCCGGCAAGCGCCAGGCGCAGATGAAATGGTGCATTGTACAGCGCACCTGCCGCGGCCCGGGCCTTGCCGGGGCCGGCGCGCACCGCTTTTTTGCGCGGGATTCGCCGCGCTTGCGCGTGGCCTGCGCGCGCGGCCACGGGGGCCACCCGGATCAGGTGGGGGAGCCGGGACAGGGGCTCGCGCAATGCCACCCTAGTATATATTTCGCGCAATCGGCGAAGGTGCGCGTTCTCCCCGGTTACGCGCACCTTCGGGACGCCCGACCTTCACCGGGGCAAGCCGGCCGTACCTTCGCGTGCCGCCCGACGGTCTTGCCGAGAGCCGAAATCCGATGCAACGGTATCATCCTGTTCCCCCTGCCGAAGTGGCGCCGCCACGCCTTGGCAAGCGCCTGATCGTGCGCGAAGCCTTGCTCGCCAGCCTGCACGACGCGCGCCAGCGCAAGCTCGTGCTGATCACCGCCGGTGCCGGCTTCGGCAAGACAACCCTGATGGCGCAGTGGCGCCAGAAGCTGATCCGCGAAGGCGCCAGCGTGGCGTGGCTGTCGCCATGCGCCGGCGAGGATGCGCCGCAGGCATTGTGGGCAGGCCTGCGCGCCGCCTTGCTTCATGCGGCAGGCCCCGGCGCCCAGGCGGCATGTCCGGACGATGCGCAGGCCGCGCCGCAACGCCTGGCTGCTGGCCTGGTCCGGGCGCTGGCCACCGCGCGCGAAGAACTGTACGTAATGATCGACGAGTTCGACCGCGTCGGCGACCCCGCCAGCCGGGCCTTGCTGCAGGCCATCCTCGAAGCGCGGCTGCCCAACCTGCACCTCGTCATCGCATCGCGCAAGGCGCCGGCGCTGTTGCTGGGCCGGCTGCGCGCGCTGGGCGAACTGGGCGAGTTGGGCGGCGCCGACCTGGCATTCTCGTATCCGGAAACACTCGCCTTCCTGAAATTGCATCGCGACGCACGCGTGGACCTGGATGCCGCCACGCGCCTGCACTCGCTCAGCGACGGCTGGCCTGCCGGGCTGCAACTGCTGTCGGCCTCGCTCAAGCAGGGGCAGCGCCATCCCGCTCGCCTGCGCGCACTGGCGCCCCATGCCGATCGCCTGCATGCCTACTTGCTGGAGGATGTGCTTGCCGGCCTGCCGGGCGAGTTGCTCGCCTTCATGCAGTCGGTCTCGGTGCTGCCGCGCTTCAATGCGGCGCTGGCCGCCTTTGTCACGGGCGCCGGCCACGCCGCGGCGCTGATCGAGGCGATCGACGCGCACGGCTCGTTCCTGCTGCCCGCGCACGCGCACACGTGCTCGCCCACGGATGAGGCGGGCGACTGGTACCGCTTCCATCCGATGTTTACCGCATTCCTGGCGCAGCGCCTGGCAGCCGGCCAGGAGGACGTGGCCGCGCTGCATCGCCGTGCCGCCGCATGGTTCGTGCGGCAAGGGGACTTCGCCGAGGCGGTGCCGCACGCGCTGCTGGGCAAGGATTTCGATGCTGTCGCCGGCCTGGTGGAGCGCGCGCTGCCGGCCCTGCCCAGCCTGAGCCAGCTGCGGGCCTTCCGCCAATGGATCGAAGCCGTGCCGTGCGAACGGCTGGCGCCGCATCCGCGCCTGCTGCTGCTTGCCGGCTGGGCCAGCGCCGTGACGGCGCGGCCCGCCGAGGCCGAGGCATGGATGACGTTACTCGAGGCGGCCCGCCCCGGCGCTGGCGTCTCGCGGCATGGCCGGCTGCTGCGTGGCGTGATCGCCCTGCAGCGCGATGACATGGCGCAACTGGAAGCGATCCTGGCCACGCTGGATCACGTCCCGCTGGGCCTGGCGGCGCTGGAGCACATCCGGCTCGGCCTGACCCTGCGCTGCCTGGCCGCGCGCGGGCGCCACGCGGACGTGCGCGATCTGCTTGCCTCGGCCGCGGCAAGCGCGGCGCGCAACGGCACCGGCGAACTGGCGCTGATGGCCCGGGCGACCACGGCCGGCGCGCTGCTGCTCGAAGGCTATGCCGTGCAGGCCGAACGCCTGAGTACGGAGGCCCTGGCCGATGCGGAGCGCCGTCATGGCCGCCGTTCGGTCGGGGCCTGCTTCTGCGCGGCGACGGCGGCGGTGGTCCTGTATGAGCGGGACGACACCGAGGCGGCGCGGCTGGCCCTGGCCGACCGGCTCGACATGCTCAAGCTGTCGTCGCCCGATGTCGTGCTGCGGGCCGCGCGGTGCCATGCCCGCCTGGAAGCGCTGGCCGGGCTGCCGCACGACGCCGTGGCCTACCTGATCGACATGGAAGCGCATTTCCGCGGGCGCGGCATTGCGCGCGGGGTCGCGCACATGGTGTCCGAGCGGCAGCGCATCGTGCTCGCGGGAGGCGACTGGCGGCACGCGCAGTCGCTGCAGGCCGCGCTCGACCTGCTGGCCCAGGGCCATGCGGGCGAGACCATGATCATGGCCGCGCTGGCGCGCGCGCGGCTCGCGCTGGCCATGGGCGAGGCGCAGGGCGCGCTGCTGGCGCTCGAACCGGCGCGCGCTGCGATCACGGGGCTGGGCAGGGAGGCGATGATGGTCACCTCCGATGTCCTGCAGGCCCTGGCGCTGGATGCGCTGGGGTGCCACGTCGAGGCTACCGCTTGCCTGGAGTCGGCGGTGGCCACGGCGTATCGCCTGGGCCTGGTGCGCACGCTGCTCGATGAAGGCGAGCGTGTGGGCGGCTTGCTGGGGCGCCTGGGTCGGCGGGGCGATGCCACGCAGCAAGCCTATCTCGCCAGATTGCAGGGCTTGCCGCCCGCCATGTCCGCTACGTCCGCCACATCAGGGACATCCGCGACCTCCGCAACAGGCGGCGAGCGCGTCGGCACCGCGACGCACGCGCCGGGCAAGACAGGGCTGCCGGGCCTGACCCGCCGCGAGCAGGAGATCCTCGGGCTGCTGGAGCAGTCGATGTCGAACAAGCGCATCGCGCTGGCGCTCAATATCAGCGAGCTGACGGTGAAGTGGAATCTCAGGCAGATCTTCGCCAAGCTCGGCGTGTCGCGGCGCTACGATGCCATCGTTGCCGCGCGCCGGCAGGGCCAGCATACGGGGGCCGGCTGACGGCACCGGCGTGTGCCCGGCGTGTCGGGTATGTCGGGCCGCAGAGGCCCGCGCCGGCTGTCTTGTGGCCAGCCGGCGCGGACGCGGCGCTTGAGTACCGGTCCAGGTCAGGCGCTCACGATAAGCGCTCACGGCGAGCGCTCCGGTCAGGCGTTCAGGTCAGGCGCTCAGAAGATATGGCGCACGCCCATCGTGACGCCGACCATGCCTTTCTGCCCCGTCATCTGCGGATAGTTGAACGCGTAGGCCGTGGTCGCGCTGTCGAAGCTCAGGCCGCCATTGCGCGCATAGCCCGCCGACAGGTAGACGTCCGTGCGCTTGCTGAAGTTGTAGTCGGCGATAAAGCTGTACTGCTGCATATTGGGCGGATTGGTCGACGCCGAGGTCGCCGTGGCGCGCTGCGACTTGACGTCCGCATAGAAGTAGGCGAGCGACAAGCCAAGCGCCGGCGTGGCCTGGTAGTTGACGCCGGCCCAGTAGTAGTCGTCACGCAGGAGCGTGCCGCCACTGGCGAAGTCGGCCTTGTTCCAGCGGTAGCCGCCCGTGAACTTGAGCGGGCCGGTGGTGTAGCTGAGGGCGCCGGCGGCCTTGCGGACCGTGCCTGGCTGCCCGACGTTGACCGCGGGCCGCCATTCGTCGTAGGCAAGCGACGCGCCGAAGCCATTGCTCAGGTACATCAGCGAGCCGCCGAAGGCCGTGTTGTCGCTGAAGTGTCCCGGCGTCTCGCCGGCGCCGCCGTTGGCCAGGGCCGTGCTGGCATTGAGCACCGAGACGCCGGTGCCGAACGAGTAATGCGCCACGGCCTGGAGCCCGCCGAACTGGCCCGTGTACTTGACCATATTGCTTTCGCGGTAGTTCAGGCCCAGCCACCAGATACCGGGCTCATAGGTGGCCGCGAAGCGCAGCGGCGAGAAGTTGGCGAGGCCGTCGAAGAAGCTGGTGTACTGGCGGCCCAGCGTGATCTTGCCGTAGGTGTTGTTCTGCAGCCCGACGAAGGACTGGCGCGAGAACAGCGTGTTCGATTGCAGCGCGCCGGTATCGGGCTGGAAGCCGCTTTCGAGCACGAACAGCGCCTGGTTGCCGCCGCCGAGGTCTTCCACGCCGCGCAGGCCCCAGCGCGATGCGGACAGGCCGCCCACGCTCGGCTGCGCGAAGCGGCTGCCGCCGACCGTCGGGGTCGCGGGCGAGGCGGCCACCCGGTTGACGTACTCCACGGATGCGTCGATCACGCCGTAGAGGGTGACGCCCGACTGTGCAGATGCCGCGCCGCTCACTGCGCTCAATGCCGCCATGGCGACGAGTGTTCTTTTCATGCTGAGTCCTCTCCTTATCGTTGTATGCAGGGCACCGGGCACCTTCCTCCACTGCCGTGCCCGTGATGGCATTAGAGCGTGGGGCTCTTTTTCCGAACCCACCCAAAAAGGAGTGAATCGCGGTGATCGTGGTTTTATTCCCGCTGGAAATCGGCCAGGCGGTCAGTCCCTATTGACGCGCGGCCGCAGACGGGCGGCGGATCAGTCGGCCTTGACGCCGGTCGACCTGATGAGGCGCCCCATCACCGGTTCGAAGGTCTCGAAGTCGCGCTTGAATTCCTGCGCGGTGCTGCCCACCGGCTCCAGCGCGAGCGACTCGAAGCGTTCCTTCATCGGCGCGGAATTGACCGAGGCGCGTGCCTCGGCTTCCAGGCGGGCGAGCACCGGCGCGGGGGTGCCGGCGCGCGCCACCAGGCCGACCCAGCCCGGCGTGGTCAGCTCCTGGTCCTTCAGGCCGGCCTCGAGCAGGGTCGGCACGTTCGGCAGTTCCTTGACCCGGTGCTTGCCGACGATCGCCAGCGGGCGCAGCCGCCCGCTCTGGATCTGCGGGCCCAGCGTGCTGACCGAGCCGATGGCCCAGGCGACGTTGCCGCCGAGCATGTCCTGCACCATCGGCGCTTCGCCCTTGTAGGCGATGTGCGTCATGTCGAGTCCGCGCGACTGGTTCAGGTAGGTGCCCAGCAGATGCGGCATGCTCCCGACCCCGTACGAGCCGTAGCTGACCTTGCCCTTGTTCTGCGCGGCCCAGTCAAGGAACTCCTGCATGTTCTTCACCGGGACCTTGTTGTTGACCACCAGCACGATCTGGCCGATGCAGATCTCGGAGACGAAGGCGAGATCGCGGCGCACGTCGTAGGGCACGTGCGAGTAGAGGTACGGCGTGTTCATGAGCGGCGTGGAGTGCGTGACCAGCAGCGTGTAGCCGTCCGGCGCCGCGCGCGTCAGCGTCTGCACGGCCAGCATGCCGGCGGCGCCAGGCTTGTTGTCGACGATGATGGTCTGTCCCAGCCGCTTGCCCATGTCTTCGGCCAGCGTGCGGGCAATGACGTCGGTCGCGCCGCCGGGCGGCCCGGGCACGACGAAGGTGATGGTGCGCGTGGGGTAGGCTTGCGCGCCGCAGACGGCGCTCCAGGCAAGAAGGGCAGCGGCAAGCAGGGTTTTCTTACGCATCTGGCATGACCTCGCAATTGAGTTGGGCTGAGTGGATTCCGCCCGGATTCCGCCCGGGTTCCGGCCAGTGCGGGCGCGCTGGCCGGGCCCGGTCAGGAGGGCTTCCCGAGTGCGACGTTAGGGGATGCGGCGAGGGCTGTAACCCACCCGTGTCGGCGGGGCGGGATTCCACTATCCGGGTCAACCCGGCGGGCCGTGCGCGATGGCGCGCGACGGTGCGCGATGGTGCGCGACGGTGCGCGGTGCCGTGGAAACGCCGGCGCTTGGGAAAGGAAAAGGATCTCCGCCCGTCAGGCCGGAGATCGAAAACCTCGCCGGCATCGAGGCACCGGCAAAGTGGAGACAAGCTGAGAGGCCGCTGGGCGATGCGCCGCGGCGCGCTTCACGATCCCGGTGGGCGCAACACAAGCCTACGGAAGATCAGGCACGCACGCCCCCGCCAGAAGGGAGGGGGTGCCGGATCGCAACGGCGATTCCGCTGTGCCGCACCGGGTCAGGACGGAGCGCGGACCGGCGGCGGGATGCCTGCCGCCGGCTCGGGGCGGCTGTCGCTTCTGCCTAGGTAGAACACGCCCGCCGCGTGCAGAGCGGTGCGCTCCCCGACCATGACCCGGCAGTTCACATTGGCGACGCGCGCGCCTTGCTTGAGCAGGTCGACGTGCGCTTCGACCCAGTCGCCGGCATGGACCGGGCCGAGATAGTCCACGCTCAGGTGCAGCGTGCGCGCCGGCGGCGTGCCGAGCCGGCGCACCATGACGATGCCGAAGGCACTGTCGGCCAGCATGGCCAGGAAGCCGCCGTGCGCGATGTCCATGTTGTTGAGGTGCTCTGCGGCGATGCGCACGCCCACCACGGGCCGCTGTGCGTGCAGGTAGAAGCCGCCGCAAAGCCGCGCGAAGCCCCTGGCGCCGCCGACCGGCTCGAAGCCGGCTGGCACGTCGTGGTCCTGCGCGGGTGGCTGCGCCAACGTTGAGGGGCACTGCGCGATGGCGGCGGAAGATTGCGTCTGAGGCATGGTTTTGATTCTCCGGTCAGGACGGCTTGCGCCTGCGTTCAGGCATCCGGCAGGAAGCCGAGCCCCAGTTCCTGCAAGCGCGCCACGGCCGGTGCATCGAAGCCCCAGTCGCGCAGCGCGGCGGCGCCGTGCTCGCCACGCGCGGGGGCGGGGCGGTTGATTTCCGATGGCGTGCCGAGGAATCGCGGCGCGGGCCCCGGCTGCACCACGCCAGCCACTTCCACGAAGCTGCCGCGTGCGCGGTGTTGCGGATGGTCGGGGGCTTCGGAGAAGGCCAGCACCGGCGCCACGCAGGCGTCGCTGCCTTCGAACACCGCGCACCACGCGTCGCGCGTGCGGGTCAGGAAGACCGCCTCGAAATGCTGCCGCAGGAGCGGCCAGCCGCCGCGGTCGTGTTGCCCGGGCAGGCCCTTGTCGGCCAGCCCGAGCTTGTCCAGCAACTCGGCGTAGAAGCGCGACTCGACCGCGCCCACCGCCATGTAGTGGCCGTCGCTGGTGCGGTAGCTGTCGTACCAGGGGGTGCCGCCGTCGAGCAGGTTGCTGGCGCGTTGCTCGCGCCAGTTGCCCGAGGCCAGCAGGCCCCACACCACCGCGCCGAGCTGCGCCGCGCCTTCGATCATGGCGGCATCGACCACCTGGCCCGCGCCGCCGCGCTGCACATTGAGCAGGGCCGCCACCACGCCCAGCGCGAGCAGCATGCCGCCGCCGCCGTAGTCGCCCACCAGGTTCAGCGGCGGCACCGGTGCCTCGCCCGCGCGGCCGATGCCCGACAGCACACCCGACAGGGCGATGTAGTTCAGGTCGTGCCCGGCGCGGTCGGCGAGCGGCCCGGTCTGGCCCCAGCCGGTCATGCGGCCATAGACCAGGCGCGGGTTGCGCGCCAGCGCCACCTCCGGCCCGAGGCCCAGGCGCTCCATGGTGCCGGGGCGGAAGCCCTCGATCACCACGTCGGCGCGCTCGATCAGCGCCAGCGCGGCATTGCGCGCCTCGGGCTGCTTGAGGTCGAGCGTGACCGAGCGCCGGCCGCGCCCGGTCACGTCCACGCGCTTGCCGGTGGCCGACCTGGGACCGAGATCGGACGGCGCGACCGGGCGGTCGATGCGCAGCACGTCGGAGCCCATGTCGGCCAGCAGCATGGCCCCGAACRGGCCGGGCCCGATTGCCTCGAATTCCACTACGCGAATGCCGCTGAGTACACCCATTGCTGATCCTTGCGAACGGTGCGCAGGGCGCTACATGGCGTCCTGCCGGTATTGGTCGGGGCCGGACGAGGAAAGCGCCCGGCGTCTGCAGCAAAGTAGAACAAATCACGGGCGCGGGCGGACCTACCCGGGTCGGGTAGGCGGCCTGGCGGGCGCCATCCGGCTCCAGGCCATGCGCCGGGCCATCGCGGCCCCCACTCCATCGGGGTGGCTCCATTTTTGCCGCACTGCAACCAGAATGCTGTCGCAAGGGCAGCGATCCCGCCTGCTGCCGCCATCCGACCCACGAGGAGCATCCGGTGAATGCCAAGAGCAGCGTCCAGCGCGAAGACCATGACATGCGGCGCAGCCCCGCGCGGCTGCTGCCGGTGCTCGACGAACTCCGGCGGCAGGTGCGCGAGCGCAGCCGGCTCGCGCGCAAGCTGACGCTCAAGCGCGCAGGGGACGGTACGGAAGACCATGGCCGGCGCCTTGCCGACTTGTTCGATGGCTGGATCGAGCGTGGCGATCCCCGCACGAAGGTGATCTGCTTTGCCTCCGCGACGGAGTTCGGCATGGCCATGCAGCATCACGCTGAACGGTGCCGGGCCGCGGCGCAGGATGAAGGCTCCGAGGCGCTGCGCGCGCTGTTCTGGGCGGCCCTGCGGCGGATCCAGGCGCGGCGCGGCTATGTTCCTGAAATGGGTGCGCGCGCGCCGGTGCCGGCGCCTGCCAGTTCCGCCGCCGGTCCTGTCGCGGACAGGGCGGCGGACAGGGCGGCGGACACGACCGGAGACACCGCGGCGGCGCCGTCCTTGCAGGACCTCTGCCAGCGCTGCGAAAGCCTGCGGCACGATGTGATGTGCGCGGATGGCCATGCTTCGCTGCGCCCGCTCGGCGAGGTCCGCTGGCGCAGTTTCGGCGCGGGTGTGGTCTGCCAGACCCGGGAGCACCAGTGCCGTGCATGCCTCGCGCGCTGGACCCGGCGCTGGAGCGTCTCGGATCCGTTCACGGGCTGGACCATGACCGGGGGCGTCGCCCCGGCGACGCACGACCGAAGCCTCGGGGGCAAGGCGGGCGGCTAGCCGCCAGAGGCGCCGGGCGCGTCCGGCAGGCTGGCGCGGCGATCCGGCGCGGGCCGGTTCAGCCCGTCACCGACTTGCACTCGAGGAACTCGGCCAGGCCTTCGGCACCATACTCGCGGCCGTTGCCGGAGGTCTTGTAGCCGCCGAAGGGCACCGTGATGTCCAGCATGGCGCCGTTGATCCGCACCGAGCCGACCCGCAGGCGCGCGGCCACGCGGCGCGCGCGCTCGGGATTGCCGCTGGCGATATAGCCAGCCAGGCCGAACACGCTGTCGTTGGCGATCGCGATGGCGTCTTCCTCGCCGTCGTACGGGATCATGGCCAGCACGGGCCCGAAGATCTCCTCGCGCGCGATCRCCATATCGTTGCGCACGTCGGCGAAGATGGTCGGCCTGGCAAAGAAGCCGCGCTCCAGTCCTGGCGGGCGGCCTGGGCCGCCGGCCACCAGGCGTGCGCCTTCCTCGATGCCGATGCCGATCATGCGCTGGACCTTCTCGTACTGGCCGCGGTTGGAGATCGGGCCCATCTTCGTGGCCGGATCCGCCGGGTCGCCCACGGTCACCTCGCTGGCGGCGGCAGCGGCGATGGCGACGGCCTCTTCATAGCGCTCGCGCGGCACCAGCATGCGCGTGGGCGCCACGCAGGTCTGGCCGGAGTTGGCCATGCACTGCGCCACGCCGCTGCGCACGGCCGCTTGCAGATCGGCGTCGTCCAGGATCAGCAGGGCGGACTTGCCGCCCAGTTCCTGGGCCACGCGCTTGACCGTGGGCGCGGCGCTGACCGCCACTTCCACGCCGGCGCGCGTCGATCCGGTGATCGATACCATGTCCACGCCCGCATGGGAGGCGAGCGTGGCGCCCACGGTGCGGCCTTCGCCGAAGATCATGTTGAAGACGCCGGGCGGCGTGCCGGCCTCGTGCATGATCTCGGCGAAGATCATCGCATCGAGCGGCGCGATCTCGGACGGCTTGAGCACGACCGTGCAGCCCGCGGCAAGCGCGGGCGCCACCTTGGCGGCGATCTGGTTCAGCGGCCAGTTCCAGGGCGTGATCAGCGCCGCGACGCCGATGGCCTCGCGCCGCACATAGCTCTTGGCATGGCTGGTCTCGAACTCGAAATGGCGCAGCGTCTCCACCGCGGCCTGGAGCTGCGCCAGCCCGATCGGGGCCTGCAGGTTCTTGCACAGCGTGACGGGGGCGCCGATTTCGGCGCGCACGGCCTCGGCGATGTCGTCGAGGCGGGCGCGGTAGCGCTCGATCACGCGTTCGAGCAGGGTGATGCGGTCTTCGCGGCTGGATTCCGACCAGGCCGGGAACGCGGCCCGCGCCGCCGCGACAGCGGCGTCGGCATCCGCCGCGGTGCCCATCGCGAGCTTGCCGAGCGGCGCCTCGGTGGCGGGGTCGATGATGTCCGCCAGCGTGCTGCCGGCCGACGGCGCGACCCACTGGCCATTGATATAGAAAGTGTTCAGCATCTTCACAGGTGTTCTCCTGGTGTTCCGGGTGTTCCGGGTGTTCCGGGTGTGCGGGTGTGCGGGTGGGGCGCGGGGACCGGGGACCGGGGACCGGGGACCGGGGACCGGTTCAGAACGGGCGGTCGCCGACGACGGTGGCCCGCATCATCCGGCGCACCGCCGGGAAATAGTCCTGGACGGCGTAGTGGTGGGTGGCGCGGTTATCCCAGAAGGCGATGGTGTTCGGCTCCCACTTCAGGCGCACCTGGTACTCCGGCGCCGCGGCCTGGCGGTAGAGGTACTGCAGCAGGTCCAGCTCGCCGAGCCGGAAGTCCGAGCCGATGCGAAAGCCGATCAGCTGGCTGTAGTTGGCCAGGTGCGTCACGAACGCTTCGTTGACGTAGAGGATCTTCTCGCCGCTCTCCGGGTGCGTGCGCACCACCGGATGGGTGACCGGGGGGAACTGCTTGCGGATTTCGTCGCGCTTCTCGGGCGCGATGGCGGTGCTGAAGGTGGGCAGGATGTCATGCACGGCCTGCAGCTCTGCGATGCGCGCCTTCACGTCCTCGGGCAGGTTGGCGTAAGCCTGCGCCATATTGACCCAGATGGTGTCGCCGCCGACCTCGGGACACTCCACGCAGCGCAGGACAGAGCCCATCGCCGGGATCTCGCGCCAGGACACGTCGCTGTGATAGATGTTCTCGCGCCCGCGGTTCTCGCCGGACTTGTCGAACAGCACCAGTTCGGGGTGGTCGGGGTGCTGGCGGAACACCGGATGGATCTCCAGCTCGCCGAAGCGCCGGGCGAAGGCGACATGCTGGGCCGGCGTGACGTCCTGGTCGCGGAAGAACAGGACCTTGAACTGCACCAGCGCGCGGCGCAGGGCGAGGTAGGTGTCGTCGTCCAGCGGCTGGCGCAGGTCGATCCCGCCGATCTCCGCGCCGATGCTCGGCGTGGAGCGCTTGACGGTGAAGGGCCAGTTCCCTGCACCGGCCGCCCTGATGGCGTCGGCCTGGATGGCGGGTGCTTCGGGTGCGGTATCGGCAATAGCAGCGTGCATCTCGTGTCTCCTCTTTCTTGGGGCTGCCAGCAGCCACCACAGGCACAGGCTTTCCGGCAGTTGCAAACTGGCTGACGCGATCTTGCGTCAGCCGGATTCCTTGGCGAGTCGCTTCCGGGCGGAAGGCGGGTCAGTCGCGCCGGGCGCTCGGCCGAACACTTGCTGGCAGCGATACTGACATGACCTGTTATAACAGGTCAAGAGGGAAAATGGTGCCCTGTCATGATAGGTATAATGCGGAGAAGGCCGGAGACGGCGGCAACGCCGGCCGCGCCGAAGCGAACGAAACAGGAGGATTCCGCACCTTGACCTCGACTCCACCCCCGAGCCCGAGCCAGCCCAGATTCAGGCAAATCGAAGACGTGCTGCGCCAGCGCATCGTCGACAACGAGCTGGGGCCGGGCGCCAAGCTACCGTCCGAGGCGGAGCTGATGGCGGAGTTCGCCGTCAGCCGTATCACGGTCAGGCAGTCGCTGGCCGGCCTGCATGCCAGCGGCCTGATCGAGAAAGTCAACGGCAAGGGCAGTTTCGTCACCCGTCCGGCGCAGACCTCGGACCTGGGGCCGCTGACCGGCTTCTACGAATCCGCGCGGGCGCGCGGGCGGCTTGCCTACGGAAAGCTGGTGTCGGTGCGCAAGATCAAGGCGCCGGCGTTTGCGGCGCAGGCCCTGGGCCTGGACAGCGCGGACACGCTGCTCTGCGCCACCACGCTGCGGATGTGGGATGACGAGGCCATCGCCCTGTTCATGATCATGGGCGACGAAACGCTGATCCGTGCGTTGGTGAAGGAGGATCTCGAAACCAACGACGTGATGTCGATCTTCGAGAGCCGGCTGGGTTACCGTCTCACCGAGGTGGCTACCGAGAGCGCCGCGATCCCGGCGGCGGGCGATGTGGCGCGCCGGCTCGGGGTCCCCGAAGGGGCGCCGCTGCTGCGGCTGCGATGCACGCCGTACGACATCCGCGGCAATGCGCTTTGCTGCGCGGAATTGCTGTTCCGCGGCGACCGCTATGCCTACAAGGCCAGGGTCAGGCGCTAGCGATTGCCGCGGCGGCGGGTGCCGCATGGCTCATTCGAGCTTGATCTGGCACTCCTTGACGACCTGCGCCCACTGCGGCGCGTCGCGCGACATCATGGCCGCAAGCTCGACCGACGTGCTGCCCACGCCCAGCATGCCGATATCCGCCAGGCGCTTGCCCAGGTCCGCTCCCTGGACCTGCGCGGCGATTTCCCGCGACAGCTTCTGCACGACCGGGGCCGGCGTGCTCGCCGGCACGAACATCGCCATGAAGCCGTTCGGCTCGAAACCCGTGTAGCCGAGTTCGGCGAAGGTGGGCAGCTTGGGCAGGGGCTTGAACCGCTGGGTGCCGGTCAGCGCCAGGAAGCGCAGCTTTGGGCTGGCCAGTTGCGCGTTGGCGGTCGACTGGTCGACGAATGCAACGTCGATCTGGCCGGCCAGGAGGTCGGAGAGCATCGGCGCCGCGCCCTTGTACGGCACGTGGATCAGGTCGATGCCGGCACGCTTGTTGAGCAGCTCCGCGTGCAGGTGCGCGGACGTGCCGTTGCCATAGGAGCCGATCGTCAGCTTGCCCGGGCTCGCCTTGGCCAGCCTGACGAGATCGCCGACGGAGCTGACCGGCAGCTTCGACGAGACCGCCAGCAGGTCGGAGCCGATGGCCAGCAGCGAGACCGGGGCGAAGTCCCTGGCGAAGTTGACCTGTATCGCCGGCATCAGCGCCGGCAGCTGGATCATCGAGGTAAAGCCGAGATACATGGTGTAGCCATCGTGCGGGGCGGACAGCACCGACTGGGCGGCGATGATCCCTGATGCCCCCGGCCGGTTGTCGACCACGACAGGCTGCCCGAGCTTCCTGCCCAGGCCCGCGCCAAGCGCGCGCGCGAGCATGTCGGTGCCGCCACCGGCCGGACCGGGCACCACGATGCGAAGCGGCTTGTCCGGGAAGCCGGCCTGTGCCTGCGCAAGGGCCGGGGCGGCGCCCGCCGCCGGCAGGCAGGCGGCGGCAATGAGGAGGGCAGCGCGCAGCCAGGCCGCGCGGCGAATCGAATCCATGGAAGTCTCCGGTTTTCTTGTGTCCCTGCGTTCGTGTCCTGGCGCTTGCGCCGTGCGCTGGCCGGCTAGGCCCGCAGGTGGCAGCGGCGCGCCCTGCATCTCCTGGTCCTGCAGCTCGCGCCAGGCGATCTTGCCGGTGGCGGAGCGCGGCAGGCGGTCGACGAACTGGACGATGCGCGGGGCCTTGTAGGTCGCCATGTTTGTCCGGCACCAGGCGAGGATGTCCTCCATGCCGACGTCCCGCACCCCGGCCTTCAGCACGATGACCGCCTTCACGGTTTCGCCGCGATGCGCGTCGCGCGCCGCGATCACGCAGGCCTCCTGGATCGCCGGGTGGGTGTGCAGCATGGCTTCCACCTCGGCCGGCCAGACCTTGTAGCCGGAGGCGTTGACCATGCGCTTGAGCCGGTCGCGCATGACAAAATAGCCGGCTTCGTCGACGCTGCCGAGGTCGCCGGTGCGGAAGAATCGCTTGCCGTCGATGGCGATGAAGCTCTGGGCGTCGGCCTCGGGCTTGTGCCAGTAGCCCAGCATCACCTGCGCGCCATGCACCACGATCTCGCCGGTTTCCCCCATGGGCAGCTCGGCCAGCGTCGCGGGGTCGACGATACGGGCATCCACGCCATAGGTGCGCACGCCAAGGTGCCCGGAGCGCGGCGCGTGCAGCGGGTTGGCGAGCAGGAACGAGGCGGTCTCCGTCAGGCCGTAGCCCTCGACGAACTGCAGGCCATAGCGCTCCTTCATCAGCCGCGCCGTGCCCTCCGGCACCGCGGCGCCACCGCCCACCACCACCGCCAGGCTGCGCAGGTCATACGCGCCGAGATCGGGCTGGGCGAAGAACTCGACCAGCATCGGCGGCGGGGCCGCCCAGAAGGACACGCGATGGCGCTCGATCAGCCGGGCCGCCGTCTTGCTGTCCCAGCGCGCCAGCAGCACGATGGTGCCGCCGACGTAGACCGGCCCGTTGATGCCGTTCTGCAGCCCGAGCAGGTGGAACATCGGTGCCACCGCCAGGAAGCTTGATTCCGCGTGGGTGCGGCGCCATAGCTGCGAACCGGCCACGGAGGTCATCACCGTGCGGTTGGTGTGCATGCAGGCCTTGGGCGCGCCGGTGGTGCCGGACGTGTAGGGCAGCATGCACAGGTCGTCCGGGCCGCTCAGGTGTGGCGTGGGCAGGTGGCCGGGGGCAAGCGCGTCCGCCCAGCGCACGGCGCCGCCGAAGGGCGGGGCCTCGGGGCTGCGTGCGCGTAGCCAGTCGGGGATGGCCAGGCCCGCGTCGTCGCCGCACAGCGCATCGCCGTAGGCGTGGACAATCACATGCCTGAGCGAGGTGGTGCCGGCCAGCGGCGCCAGTTGCCCCGCCAGTTCGTGCGCGGCGAACGCCGCCACCGCGCCGCTGTCGGTGACGATGTGCCGCAGTTCGTCCTCCAGCAGCATGGCGTTGACCGGGACCACCACCGCGTCGGCGCGCAGGATGGCGAAATAGGCGGCGATGAGCTGCGGGCAGTTCTGGCTGAACAGCAGCACGCGGTCGCCGCGCTGGATGCGGCAGTTGTGCTGCAGGTAGCCCGCCATGTGCTCGGCCTCGCGCAGCAGGGCGGCGTAGCTCACGCTGGCGCCGTAGAACTGGATGGCCGCCTTGTGCGGAAATCGCTTTGCCGCGATTTCCAGGTTCTGGAACAGGCTGGTGTGCGGTACGTGCAGGCAATCGGGCACGCCATCGCGCGCCAATGCCTTGTCGATGCAGAGCGGGTCGGACGGGCGTTCGGTCACGTCGCGGCTTGCGGGGCGGTCGGTTGCCATCGCTTTGTCTCCTGGAGGGGGTTTCCCTCGTTGTTCCTTGTGTGTTCCTTGTGTGTCCTTGTGTTCCGGGCGTTTGCCCGTGGCGGCGGGCCTCAGAAGGCCATGTCGCCTTCGAGCAGGCGGCGCGCGATGGTGCGGCGCTGGATCTCGGAAGTGCCGTCCGGGATGCGCATGGTGCGCGCGAAGCGGTAGCCTTCTTCGAGGCGCAGTTCGTTGGTCAGGCCCATGCCGCCATGGACCTGGATCGCGCGGTCCATCACGCGGCCCACCATCTCGGTGGACGAGGCCTTGATGATCGAGACTTCCTTGGTGGCGGGCAGGCCCTCGTCCACCAGCCAGGCGCAGTGGCGGATCATTGACTTTGAAGCGTAGATGTCCATGGCGCATTCGGCCAGCATGAACTGGACTGCCTGGTAGTCGGCGATCGGCTGGCCGAAGGTCTTGCGCACCTGTGAATAGGCCACCGCCTGCTCCAGTGCCCACTGGGCGAGGCCCAGGCAGGACGCCGCCATGCTCAGGCGGCCGGCATTCACGCCGTCGAGCGCCACGGACAGGCCGCGGTCGACCGGGCCGAGCCGGTGGCTGTCCGGGACGCGCACGTTGTCCAGCGCGACGATGCCGATGTCCGCGCCGAGGTGCCCCATGGTCGGGATCACGCTGGGCACCGAGAAGCCGGGCGTATCGGTGGGCAGGAAGAAGCCGGTGATGCCGCCGCGGTGGGCGCGCGCCTTTTCCTCGTCGGTGACGGCGAAGACCATGGCGTAGTCGGCATAGGGCGCGTTGGTGATCCACTGCTTGGTGCCGTTGAGGATCCAGCCGTCGCCGTCGCGCACGGCGCGGGTGCGCATGCCGAACACATCGGAGCCGGCGTCCGGCTCGCTCAGGCCGAAGCACATGGTCTTGTCGCCGCTGGCGAGCGCTTCGCGGTACTGGTCCAGGACGGCGGGGTCGAGATGCCTGAGCACCGGCGACAGGCCGTTGGTGAACGGCGAGGGCAGCACCACGGTCTGCACCAGGTGGCGCCCCGGCCCGCAGTGCGCGTTGAGGCGCTCCTGGATATACGCCGCCGCCTGCGCTCCCAGGCCGCCGCCGCCGAGCGATTCGGCGCTCAGCGCGGTATAGAAGCCCAGTTCCGCCGAACGCATCCGCACCTGGCGGCGCAGGGCGAGGATCTCCTGGCAATAGCGGCCGTCTTGCTGGTAGATGGTGCGCTCGCTGGCAAGCAGCGCGCGATGTTCATGTTCGAGCGCCGCTACCTCGCGGTCGATGAACTTGATCAGGGCGTCGCCGAACTCGACCCATTCTCCGGGTATGTGGAAATTCATCTGGTTGTCTCCGTGCGTCGTTGTCTTGGTTGCCGCGCAATGCCTGCGCGGCCTGGTGCAATGCGGTGTCCGCCCGGCACAATCACTGACCGATGCAGACATGCTAATTAATTCGCCGTCAACCGACACCCGCCTGAGACGGGTGGGCGGGCGGCGCCTGGCGCCTTGGCGCGCACATCAGGCGGAGGTTTCAATATCGATCACGGCGTCGGCGGCGAACGCGCCTTGTCCTTGCGGCATGGCGAACACCGGGTTGAGGTCGACCGCCTGCAGCCGCGGGCCGGCGGCCACCGCGAACGCGGACAGCCTGGACAGCGTGCGTGCCAGCGCGGCAATGTCGGCGGGCGGTGTGCCGCGCGCACCCGTCAGCAGCGGCGCCCCGCGAATCGAGCGGATCAGCGCCTGCGCCACGTCTTCGCCGAACGGGCAGCGGTGGAATACCACGTCTTTCAGGACTTCGACGAACACGCCGCCCAGGCCGAACATGGCGATCGGGCCAAAGACGGGGTCGCGCTTGATCCCCATGATGCACTCCACGCCGCCACTGACCTGGCTGGCGACCAGCACGCCCTCGATGCGCGCGTGCGGCGCCGCCTGGCGGGCACGGGCCAGCAAGGTGGCATGGCCGGCGCGCACCGCGTCTTCGTCGCGCACGTTGAGCAGGACGCCACCGATCTCCGACTTGTGCAGGATGTCCGGCGACAGGATCTTCATCACCACGGGAAAGCCGATCTCGCGCGCAGCCAGGACGGCGCCTTCGGCAAGCTCGCAGGCGCGCTCCGGCACGCTGGCGATGCCGGCCGTGGCAAGCAAGGCCTTGGCCTGCGCTTCGGTGGGCGTAGCCGCCGGCAGTGCCACCGGGGCGATGACGGGCGCGGGTGCCGGTGCAGGCGCCGCGAACGCACGGCCGAACCTGCCCATCGCGGCGATCGCCACCACCGCGCGGGTCGGGTCCTCGAAGACGGTGAAGCCGGCTTCCTCGTAGCCGCGCAGGACCTCGTGCGGCCCCAGCAGCACCAGCACATAGAGCCGGTCCGGATGGCGCGCGCGCACCTGCGCGAGCTGCTCCATCAGCCGCGGCGCCACTGCCGGCGTGCTGCCGGCATAGGTAAAGAAGCCCAGTACCGACCGGTAGCCGCCGTCGCCCACCATCGACTCCGTGAACGGCTCGATCAGCGACAGGTCGTTGACGAACTGGGCGGTGGTGTCGACCGGGTTGCGCGGCGAGCAGATCGGCAGCAGGCTGAGCAGCCTGGCCTGCGCCTCGGGCGGCATCTCCGGCATGGGCAGCCCGTGGTCTTCGGCGGCATCGGAGATGATCACGCCGGCGCCGCCGCTTACCGTGATCACGCCCAGTGTGTTGTGTTCCGGGTAGATGCCGCGCGTGGCCAGCCGCACGATGTCGAGCATTTCCTCGGTGGTGCGCGCGCGCACCACGCCCAGCTCCGCCAGCACGGCGTCGACGATGGCATCGTCGCCGGCGATGGAGGCGGTATGCGAGCGCGCCGCCGCGCTGCCAACCTCGCTGCGGCCGACCTTCATCATCACCACCGGCTTGCGGGCAGCGCGCGCGGCCTGCAGCGCCGCGACCAGGCCGTCGCCGTCCCGGATGCCCTCGGAGTAGAGCGCGATCACCCTGGTGTGCGGGTCGTCGACCAGCAGCCGGACCGCGTCGCCCAGCGTCAGGTCGGCTTCGTTGCCGGTCATGACGATGGTGGACAGGCCGATGTCCGCGGCCTGCGCCGCGCACACCAGGTGGCCGCCGTAGGCGCCCGACTGGCTGGCGATGCCCACGCCGCCGCGCCGCATGGTGCCCAGCGTGAGGCTGGAGGCGAAGCTGCCGACAAAGCCGCTGTGGACATTGATCAGTCCCAGCGCGTTGGGCCCGAGCAGACGCATGCCGGTGCGGCGCGCGGCGGCCACCAGCTCCGCTTCCATGACGATGCCCTGGCCGCCGGTTTCGGCAAAGCCTGCGCTGAAGAGGATGGCCGCGCCGACGCCGCGCTCGCCCAGCGCCCTGACCGTGTCCAGCACCTGGCTGGCGGGCACCGCCACGATGGCGACATCCGGCACTTCCGGCAGCTCGGCGATCGAGGCATAGGCCGGCAGGCCCTGTACTTCGCGCCGGTTCGGGTTGACGGGCAGGATGCGCCCGGCGAATTCCAGCTTGCGCATGGCCGCGATCGGCCTGCCGCCGATGCGCGCGGGATCGTCAGATGCGCCGATGATGGCGACGGAGCGCGGATTGAGCAGGCGGAGCAGGGAAGCAGTCGAGTTCATGGATCGGTGTGGTGTCTGGTCGTCGTTGTCGGGGAAGGCAGCATGGGGTCCGGCCGACGGGCCGGTCCGCTGCTCAGGCTGGCGCGAAGGCCGGCACCGGCGCGCCGTCTTCGCTCGGTGCGAATCTGACCTGGACTGCCTGGCCGATGTGCACCGTGTCGAGGTCGCAATCGATGATGTTGGTCATCATCGAGACGCCTTCCTCCAGCGTCACGTAGGCGATGCAGAAGGGCGTGGGGCCGGCGCGGCGGGTGACGCTGAACGCATAGATGGTGCCGCGGCCCGAAGCCTGCTTCCATTGCGTGTCGCCCATGCAGAACGGGCACAGCGTGCGCGGATACCAGTGCGGCTTGCCGCAGGACTTGCAGTGCCGCACCAGCAGGCGGTGCGCGCGCGCGGCCTGCCAAAACTCTGCGTTGTCCGGCAGTTCGGCCGGCGCCTTGAACAGGGCGTGGGTGTAGGGGGTCGTCATCTTATTGCTCTCGTTCCAGGATCAGGGTGGCGCTGCCGTGGCGCGAGCCGAGGTAGCCGCCGGTGCCCTGGGCCAGCGCCAGGCTGCAGTTCTTCACCTGCACGGCGGGATGCGCTTCGCCGCGCAGCTGCCTGACCGCTTCGATTACCTTGGTGATGCCGCCGCGGTTGGCCGGGTGGTTATTGCACAGGCCGCCGCCGTCGGTATTGAAGGGCAGCTTGCCCACGCCGGAGATCAGGTTGCCGTCGGCCACGAACCTGCCGCCTGCGCCCTTCTCGCAGAAGCCCAGGTCTTCGAGTTGCATCAGCACGGTGATGGTGAAGCTGTCGTAGATCGAGGCGTACTGGATGTCCGCCGGGGTTACGCCAGCTTCGGCAAAGGCGATCGGTCCCGAGACGGCTGCGGCCGACCAGCTCAGGTCCACCTCGCCGCCGAGCTGCCCCTTGAGCGCCTCGCCGGCGCCACGGATCTTCACGGCCGGGCGCTTGAGGGTGGCGGCGATCTCGGGGCGCGCCACGATCAGCGCGCCGCCGCCGTCACTCACCACGCAGCAGTCCAGTTTGCGCAGCGGGTCCGAGATCAGCGGCGAGGCCAGCACGTCCTCGACGCTCACCAGTTCGCGCAGCATGGCGTTCGGGTTGTGCTGCGCGTGGTGTGACGCGGCTACCTTGATCCATGCCAGTTGCTCGCTGGTGGTGCCGTACTGGTGCATATGCCGCATGGCCACCATCGCGTACAGGTTCACCGTCAGCGGGTTGAAGTGTGCCTCGAAGGGCAGGTCGGGCGCATCCTTGCCCCAGTTGCGCGCCTGCGTGCCGCTCGAGCCTTCCGAGCGCGGGCGCCCGGCCAGGGTGATCAGCGCGACATTGCACTTGCCGGCCGCGATGGCCTGGGCCGCGTGGGAGACGTGAGCCAGGTAGGCCGAGCCACCGGTATCGGTGGAGTCCACGTGCCGTACCTTGAGGCCAAGGTAGTCGGCCATGTTGACCATGCCTAGGCCGGGCGCGTCGCCGGCGCAGAAGTAGCCGTCGACGTCGCGCAGCGACAGCCCCGCGTCGGCGAGCGCGCCGCGCGCGCATTCGGCGTGGAGTTGCGCCACGGTCTTGTCCGGGGCCTTGCGGGTCGGGTGCTCGTACGCGCCGACGATGTATGCCTTGCCGTTGATGCTCATGCTATTGGTCTCGATGCGTCAGGCCTGGGTGGCCGGTGCCGTTGCATTGGTGGGTCAGATCCGGCCTCAGATCGGATCCCAGTTGATGACATCGGGCGAGCGCTCCAGCTTGAAGAAACTGTTGCGCATGGCCGGCATGGCGATCTCGCCGATGGCTTCGGGTGTCCAGCCTTCGCCCATGTGCACCGAGCGCGTGGGACGGGACTGGCTCATCAGCATCAGTTCGTTGGCGCGCACGGCAAAGACTTGGCCGCTGACCTCGCGCCCGGCATCGCTGGCGAGGAATACCGCCATCGGCGCGATCTTGCCGGGCTCCATGCGCTGCAGCCTGGCCACGCGGGCCTTCTCATCGGGCGTTTCCGCCGGAATGGAGTTGGTCATGCGGCTCCAGGCGAACGGCGCGATGCAGTTGGAGCGCACATTGAAGCGCGCCATGTCCAGCGCGATCGACTTGGACAGCGCGACGATGCCGAGCTTGGCCGCAGCGTAGTTGGCCTGGCCGAGGTTGCCGATCAGCCCCGAGGTGGAGGTCATGTGCACGTAGGCGCCGCTCTCCTGGTCCTTGAAGTGGTTGGCGGCGGCACGGCTGATAAAGAACGTGCCGTGCAGGTGCACGTCGATGACCGAGCGCCATTCTTCCTCGTTCATCTTGAAGAACATGCGGTCGCGCAGGTTGCCGGCGTTGTTGACGACGGCATCGATGCGGCCGAAATGGTCCAGCGCGCACTGGACCACGGCATGGGCGCCTTGCCAGGTGGATACGCTGTCGGTGTTGGCCACGGCCTCGCCGCCGGCGGCGCGGATCTCTTCGGCAACGCGCTGCGCGGGGCCGGCATCGCCGCCGTCGCCGGACATCGTCACGCCCAGGTCGTTCACCACCACCCGGGCCCCCGCCGCGGCCATCGCCAGCGCGACGCCGCGCCCGATCCCGCCGCCCGCGCCGGTCACCAGCGCCACCTTGCCTTGCATCAATCCGCTCATTGTTTCGCTCCTCTGATTTGATCGTCCGAATACCCGCGCCGGTCGCGGCGGGGCAGCTTGTCCTGCGTCCTGCGGCCCTACTGGGGCTGGATGCCGGCTGTCTTCACCACGCCGCGCCACAGCGCCAGGTCCTTGACGATGCGCTCGCTCAGCGCGGCAGGTCCCGCGATCAGCGGCTCGTAGCCGGCTTGCCGCAGGCTGGTCTGGAAGGCCGCGTCCCGGGCCAGCGCCAGGTGCGCCTTGACCAGCGCGTCGACGACATCCGCGGGCAGCTTCGGTGGCCCGATCACGGCAAACCAGCCGCTCATCCGGTAGTCCTTGATGCCCGCCTCAGCCATCGTCGGGACGTCGGGGAGGGCCGGGCTGCGCTGTGCCGAGGTCACGGCCAGCRGGCGCACGTTGCCGCCGCGGATCTGGCTGATGGCGGTGCCGGTGGCGTCGAACATGTAGTCGATCTTGCCGCCGATCAGGTCGGTCATCGCCTGTGCGTTGCCCTTGTAGGGAACGTGGAGCATCGGCGTGCCGCTCATCTGCGCCAGCAGTTCGGCGCACAGGTGGTTCGAGGCGCCGATGCCGGCGGAGCCATAGGTGACGCCGCCCGCGTGCGTGGCGGCGTAGCGGGTCAGGTCCGTCAGGTTCCTGACGGGAGATGCCTTGCTGACCAGCAATACGTTGGCGTAGTCGCTGACCAGCCCGACCGGCGTGAATCCCTTGACGGGGTCGTAGCCGGCCGACTTCTGCACCACCGGCACCATCGTCATCATCGGGCTGGTGACGAAGTCGAGCGTATAGCCGTCGGGCTCGGCACGCGCCGTCATGTTCGCCGCGATGGCGCCGGCGGCGCCGGCGCGGTTGTCCACCACCACGGGCTGCCCCAGCAGCTGGCCGAGCCGGCTGGCGTARGCGCGGGCGGCGACGTCGGTGGGGCCGCCGGCGGCAAAGCCGACCAGCAGACGGATCGGGCGCGACGGGTAGCGCTCGGCCCAGCACGCGGCGGAGGTGGCGGCCAGCAGCGCGCCGGCGATCAGGTATCGGAACTTCATCTTGTCTCCATCTCTGTTTCGTTTTCGATTTCGTGTTTGCGTGGGTTTGCTGCAGGGCTGCGCTAGCCGATCGCGCCGGCATCGCGCAGCCGCTCGATCTCCGGCAGCGCATAGCCGGCCCCGAGCAGGATGTCTTGCGTGTGTTCCCCCAGCAGCGGGGCGCGGCGCCGCACCGCGCCCGGCGTGGCGCTCAGCTTGATCGGCACGCCGGCGATGCTGACCGGGCTGGCGGAGCCTGGCTGCTCGACCTCGACCAGCATTTCGCGGACCCGGTAGTGCGGGTCTTCGAACACCTCGGCCGAGGTGTAGACCGGCCCGAACGGCACGCGCCCGCCCAGGCACTGCGCCAGTTCTTCCTTGCTGCGCAGCGAGGTGAAGGCCTCGATGGCCTCGATGACCAGCCCGGCGTGCTTCACGCGCGCCGCGTTGGTGGCGAAGGCTTCGTCGGTGACCAGTTCAGGCCGGCCGATCGCCAGCGCGAGCTTTTCCCAGAAGGCGTCGTGCGCGCAGGCGATCGATACCCAGCCGTCGCGGGCGCGGAACAGGCCGAACGGGCAAAGCAGCGGGTGGCGGTTGCCTTCGGGGGCGGGCACGGCGCCGGTGTAGGAGGTCTGGTAGACGATGCGCTCGCACAGGGCCAGCACGCAGTCGGTCATGGCCACATCCACGAACTGGCCCTGGCCGCTCTCGCGCGCCCGGTGCACGGCGGCGAGGATGCCGATGCAGAGCATCAGCGCCGGCACGGTGTCGCCCACGCCGGGGCCGATCTTGGTTGGCGTGTCGCGGTCCGGCCCGGTGATGCCCATCATGCCGCCCATGGCCTGCGAGACCACGTCGTAGGCGGGCCAGTGGGCGTAGGGGCTGGCCCCGCTGCGGGGGTCGCCGAAGCCGCGCACGGTGCCGTAGACCAGGCGGGGGTTGGTCTCGCGCAGGATCTCGTAGGACAGGCCGAGCCGCTCCATCACGCCGGAGCGGAAGTTCTCCACCACGATGTCCGCGCTGTCGATCAGCCGGTGGACGACCGCCCGGCCCCCGGCTGTCTTCAGGTCGACCGCGATCGAGCTCTTGTTGCGGTTGACGCTCTGGAAGTAGCCGCCGAAATCGCGCAGCGTGTCGTCGTCCCGGAACGGGCCGGTGATGCGCGTGCCGTCGCCTCCCATGGCTTCGACCTTGATCACCTCCGCGCCATGGTCGGCGAGGATCTGCGTGCAGAACGGTCCTGCCAGCATCTGGGTCAGGTCGATCACGCGAAGGCCCGAAAGGGCGCCCGGGCCGTGGCCGGGCCGCTGTGCGGGGTTTTCCATGCTGTGTTCCGGTGATTTCCAACTTGTTTGGCCGCGCGCCGGGCTGCCGGCGTCGCAGGCATGGCCAGGCGCTCGCGCCGGCCACCAGTGCGGGGATGCCTGCGCGGGCTATGCCGCCATCTTTCCAAGCAGCGCATCGGAGATGATGCGCATCTGGATCTCGGACGTGCCCTCGAAGATCTTGGTCAGGCGGGCATCGCGCCAGTAGCGTTCCGCGGCGAAATGCGTGGTGTATCCGGCGCCTCCGTGGATCTGCAGGCCTTCGCTGGTGACGCGCTCCGACATCTCGCTGGCGAAGAGCTTCACCATGGCGGCCTCGGTGTCGCAGCGCATGCCCTCATCGATCTTTTCGCAGACCGAGTAGAGCAGGGCGCGCGAGGCTTCGATCTGCGTGGCCATATCGGCCAGCTTGAAGCGGATCGCCTGGAAATGCCCGATGGGCGAGCCGAACTGCGCGCGGTCGCGGGCGTATTGCAGCGCATCGTCCAGGCTGCCCTGGGCCAGGCCGATCGAGCGCGCGGCGGTGTGGGCGCGGGCGGTTTCCAGCCCGGCGGTGGTGAGGTAGAAGGCCTTGCCTTGCTCGCCCACCATCTTCGAGGCGGGCACGCGGCAGCCGTCGAAGGCCAGTTCCCACGTGGTCCAGCCGTGGTAGCCGATCTTGGGGATCACGCTGCCCTTGACGCCCTCCGGCAGTTGCCCGCGCGGCTTCTCCACCATGAAGGCGCTCAGTCCGCGGTGGCGGGCCCTGGCGTCGATCACGGGGTCGGTGCGGCAGACCACGAGGATGAAATCGGCCTCGTCGGCGAAGGTGCACCAGTACTTGCTGCCGGTGATGAGCCAATCGTCGCCATCACGCACGGCGCGGCAGGAAATGTTGGCCACGTCGGAGCCGGCATTGGGCTCGGACAGCGAGAAGGCGCCCAGGAACTCGCCGCGCGCCATGCGCGGCAGATACTCCGCCTTCTTCTCGGGCGGCAGGCCCTTCAGGGCACCGATCAGGCCGTTGCCGCGGGCGATCAGGCTGCCCACGCTCATCCATCCCCGCGAGAGCTGCTCAGCCACCAGGCAGTACTCGTAGGCGCCGAGGCCCAGGCCGCCGTATTCCTCCGGGATCAGGATGCCGAAGTAGCCCAGTYCGGCCATCTCGTCGATCAGTTCGCGCGGGATCTGCCCTTTGTCGGGGTCCAGCTTGTTGGCGACAGGCAGCACGCGCTCCATCGTGAATTGATGTGCGGCTTCCTTGATCATGCGCCGCTCTTCAGTCAGTCGTTGCACCTTGCGCTCCTTCGGTAAGTTCGTTTCGCCGTGGTCGATGGCGTTTATGTGCGTACATAGTAGCTGAGAAACCATGGCGGCTGGCAAGCCGAAAGAACACCACCCACCCATCCCGGGTGGGTCGGCGGCTTAATTTCGAGGAAGTATGGCGATAATTTCGCCTCGCCCCCGCGGCCGGACATGCCTCGCCCGAGGTTGACAACACGTTTGTTATGGGCGACTATGTACGTACAAAGATTTTTGTGTGCAACGGAAGCGACGGATTGCGACGTGGAGAGAACAATGGGAAAAGGCAGGGCGGGAAATTACTTCGAGGACTTCCGGCTGGGCATGACGATGCGGCACGCCACGCCGCGCACACTGACGGACGGCGAGCGCAGCCTCTATGTCGGGCTGACCGGGAGCCGCGCCGCGCTATACACCGCGCAGACCAATGCCAGGCTGGCGGGACTGGAGCGCCTTCCGCTGGAAGACCTGCTGGTCTTCAATACGGCATTCGGCAAGACCGTGCCGGATATCTCCCTGAATGCGGTGGCGAACCTCGGCTACGCGGATGTCCGCTTTCTCTCTCATGTCTATGCGGGCGACACGCTGTTCGTGGAAAGCGAGGTCATCGGCCTGAAAGAGAACTCGAACCGCAAGAGCGGGGTGGTCTATGTGCGTTCCTCGGCGAGGAACCAGGCCGGCAAGGAAGTCCTGAGCTGGATCCGCTGGGTCATGGTGCACAAGCGTGACCCGGCCGCGCCGTGCGGCGAACCGGTGATCCCGCAACTGGATGCCGTGGTGGCGCCGTCGCGCCTGGCGCGGCCCGGCTACTGCGCGGGCGCCCGCGATATCTGCATGGCCACCGGCGTACAGGACCTGTGGGAAGACTATGAAGCCGGCGAACGGATCGACCACGGCGGTGCCATGACGATCAACGACAGCGACCACAGCATTGCCACGCGCCTCTACCAGAATACGGCCAAGGCCCATTTCGATGGCTTCTCCATGGCGGCCAGGCCGGGCGGGCAGCGCCTGGTCTATGGCGGGCACATCATCTCTATCTGCAAGGCGTTGTCTTACGATGGTCTTGAGAACGCCTTGTCCATCCTGGCCGTCAACGGCGGCAGCCACGTCAATCCCAGCCATGCCGGCGACACCATCGCCTGCGCCACCGTGGTGCTGGACAAGCTGGACCTGTGCAGCCCCCATGTAGGCGGGCTGCGGCTGCGCACGATCGGCGCAAAGAACATCCGCAGTGCCGCCGACATCAGCTTCCCCGCCCCGGACGGGGGCAAGACCGAATACCCCTCGAACGTGGTGCTCGACCTCGACTACACCATCGCCATCCCGCGCAAGGCGCGCTAAAGAACACAGCTACAGGAGACTCTCATGACGACTGCAACCCATCCCAGGCTCGCGCTGTTTGCCGGCGAGAAAGTATTCCCCGCCTTGTCTGCCTGCGAACACTTCGCCGGCAGCGAGAAGCTGATCGGCAAGGCAATGGACCTGCAGGTCGAGTACGGCCCGGTATTCGACATCACCTGCGACTGCGAGGACGGCGCCGCGGCCGGCCAGGAAACGGAGCACGCGGCCATGGTCGTGCGCATGATCAATTCCGAGCGCAACCGCTACGACAAGGCGGGCGTGCGCATCCATGACCCTGCGCATCCGGCCTGGCGGCAGGACGTGGACATCGTGATCGGGCAGGCCGCGAGCCGGGTGGCGTACATCACCATTCCGAAGGCAACCAGCCACGAACAGGTGCGCGAGGTCATCGACTACATCGGCCGCAAGACGCGCGAGGCCGGCGTGAACCGGGTGGTACCGGTCCACGTCCTGATCGAGACGCACGGCGCGCTGCGGGACATCTTCCATATCGCGGCGCTGCCGCACATCGAAGTGCTGGATTTCGGCCTGATGGACTTCGTCAGCGGCCATCACGGCGCCATCCCGGCCGCGGCCATGCGCAGCCCGGGGCAGTTCGAGCACGCCTTGCTGGTCCGCGCCAAGGCGGATATGGTGGCCGCCGCGCTCGCCAACGGCGTGGTGCCGGCGCACAACGTGTGCCTGAACCTGAAAGATGCCGAAGTGATCGCCGCCGACGCCGCTCGGGCGCGCACGCAATTCGGCTTCCTGCGCATGTGGAGCATCTACCCCGCCCAGATCCAGCCCATCGTCAATGCCATGCGGCCGGATTTCACCGAGGTGGCCGACGCGAGCGCGATCCTGCTCGCGGCGCAGGATGCGGACTGGGGACCGATCCAGTACAAGGGCGAACTGCATGATCGCGCTACCTACCGCTATTTCTGGAGCGTGCTGGAGAAGGCCCGGATCACCGGCATGTCGCTGCCGCCGGAGGCCGAGTCGCGCTTCTTCGGGCAAGACGCGCGCGCGTGAGGCCCGCAGCCTGGAGGCATCGCCGGTGCTTGCCGTGATCTGACCCGGGCACGTCGGCCGGGCCGCCTTCTTGCCGTGCCACCCGGATCGCCGAGTGCGGCTGCCTAGGCACGGGCGGCGCGGGAAACCGCAAAGCTGTCCTCGATCATCCGGAAGTCGACGATCTCTCTCTCGGAGACGGTCAGGATAAGCGTGAAGGCGGTTTCGATGTCCTTGCCGGTATGCCTCACGCGTGAAGCGAGTTCGCCGATGAGGACCGCGCGGCTATCGTTTGTCAGGATGTCGTGGATATCGAACCGCAGCGGCTCCAGCAGCCTTCGTGAATCGCGGAAGAATTCAGTCGCAGCGTGGCGGCCAACGCGCCTTCCGATCCAGGGCAGGACACCGACGTCACCCGCGATCTCGAAGCGCAAGTCCTTGCTGAAGAGTGCTGCGATCACCTCGGGGTCCGCGCCGGCGCTCAGCCTGGCGAGAAATTCGCTCGCAATGCGGTTGGTTTCCAGAATACCCATGCTGTTTATCCTTGGTTTGCGGAGCCTGTCCCCGATCCCGCTGCGCAGGCGCTCGCGTTGATTGCCTGGCGCTGACGGAACGCAATGCTGGCGCCGAATGCCCAGACGTGCGTCTTAGTTCGGTTGCGTGGCCGCAGCCGGCTGGGCGTTCTTTGCGTCGGCAGCCACAACAACGGTCTTCTGGGTGGCTTGTGCGGCGTGGACGTCCGCTCTGGCGGCCGCGCGTGCCTTTTCGATGACGTACCAGTCTGGCCCCGCATGCGCCGAAATCGATGTGAGAAACGCCACGGCGGTGACGGAAGCCAGCATCGCGATCTTGAGCAGGGCCAGCCGTGGCAGTGACTGGGTTTGTTGGCGGAGTCGAGCGTTGGTCATCATGATTCCTTTGGCGGGATGGCGTACCAGCAAGCAAGTGCGTGCCTGGTCTCGGTACCGGAAACATGCGGATGGCCAGATGCTTGAGGACCGATGGATGAAGGATGGTCCAGGAATGCGATCACGTCCAAGACCCATATCCCATCGACGCGATAGGCAAATTGAATAGTGGCGTGGAGCGGTTGGCGCGCCTGGCGAGATAGAGCCCTGGAGGTTCTTGCCCGCAAAGGAGGCGGCGGAAAGTGCATGCCGCGGCTGGATGGATGTTCGCCGGCGGCATGTGCGTTCTCCCCGAAGTGCTCAAATGGCCGCGTACCGCAGCCGATGCCTGGCGCCCGGGGGCCGAACTTCCGTGCCGTTTCGGATCGGTTGCCATCCCGGCGTTCACCCGATGGCGATGTGGTCGCGGGGCAAGCCTCAAGGGGGCCCGATCGCGATGGTGCCCGGCGACGGTGATGGCCAGAAATGAGCAGGATATGTCCCCAAACCGTCACAGTTAGAGCCTCAGTGAAAACCCGTAGAACGTAGACTGGTCTCACCAGCGGTCAGAAGATTGCTGATCCTGGCGGGCACAGGGACCTGGTGGCAGAAGTCACGGGGTTTTGCACAAGTTGACGCGGACTGGATGGCACTGAGTGTTGCCTCTTTTCGCAGATGAATCTTTGTCTTCGTGTACCTGTGGAAGCATAGGCTTGGCCGGGGCGGCGGCAGGTGCTGCCTTGGTTTGTGACAGATACCGGGCGCGAGCCCGACTGAGGACAGAGTCATCATGATGATGCGGAATCGGAATACCTCCTTCCTATTTGGAGGCAATGCTCCCTACGTCGAGGAACAATACGAAGCGTACCTTGCCGACCCGAACACGGTGTCGGAGGAGTGGCGCGGGTATTTTGACGCGTTGCAGGGGGTGCCGGCGGTTGATGGCTCGGACGCAGGCGACGTCGCACACGCGCCGGTGGTGTCTCGCTTCGTCGCGTTGGTCAAGCAGCCGCGGACCGGAGGGCGCTCGGAGAACGACGTACTGAGTTTCGCCCGCAAGCAGGTCGCCGTACAGGCCTTGATTTCGGCCTATCGCATGGTCGGTACCCGCAATGCCCATCTGGATCCGCTGAGCTGGACGGCGCCGGTGCCGGTGCCTGAATTGAACCCGAGCTACTACGATCTGTCGCAAGCGGACATGAACACGAAGTTCAGCATGTCGGGCGCCCATTTCTCGGACGAGGATGCAACGCTTGGCGATCTGGTGCAGGCGCTGACAGAGACGTATTGCGGGACGCTGGGCGCCGAGTTCATGCATCTGGCCGATCCGGATCAGCGTAACTGGTGGTCGATGCGTCTCGAGTCTTCGCGCTCGAAAGCTACCCTGGACAGGGGTGACAAGCTGCATATCCTCGAACGGCTGACGGCCGCCGAGGGTCTCGAAAAATACCTGCATGCCCGCTATGTCGGCCAGAAGCGCTTTTCGCTTGAAGGTGGCGAAGCGCTCATCGTCCTGCTGGATGAGTTGGTCGCATACGGTGCCACCAAGGGAATCAAGAGCTCAATTCTCGGCATGGCACACCGGGGGCGTCTGAACGTCCTCGTCAATATCGTCGGGAAGCCGCCGGCTGCGTTGTTCGACGAGTTCGAGGGGAAAACCGCGAGTCTTCTTCCGGCGGGCGACGTCAAATATCACAAGGGCTTTACCGGCTTGCTCCCGACGGCAACCGGGCCGGCGGAAGTCACGCTCGCGTTTAACCCGTCGCACCTTGAAATCGTCAACCCGGTTGTTCAAGGTATCGCTCGCGCGCGCGCCGAAGTACTGGGGCAAGGTGCGGGCGCTGTCCTGCCGGTGGAGATCCACGGGGACGCCGCGATCTCGGGGCAGGGCATTGTCATGGAGACGATGAACCTGGCGAATACCAGGGGCTACGGCACGGGCGGCACGATCCATGTGGTTGTGAATAACCAGGTTGGCTTCACCACTTCCGACCCGAGAGATGTCCGCTCGTCGTTCTATTGCACCGACATCGCCAAGATGATCGAGGCACCGGTCCTGCATGTGAACGGCGACGACCCCGAGGCGGTCATTGCCGCAACGCGCCTGGCAATCGATTTTCGTGCGACGTTCAAGAAGAGCGTCGTGATCGAACTGGTCTGCTTCCGCCGCCATGGCCACCAGGAACAGGACACGCCGAGCATCACGCAGCCGTTGATGTATCGCTCCATCGCGGGCCACCCGGGTGCCCGCACCCTCTATGCAACGAAGCTTGTGGACGAGCGGATTCTGACGGAGGAAGACGTGGAGAGGTACGTCCATGACTACCGCGAGCGTCTTGACGCTGCGCAAACCGCGGAAGAGAGGAAGCCGGCCGGCCAGAAGGACGAAGAGGTGAGCTGGCCGCAGCTGCTCGATGGCAACGTCGACCGCATCTATTACGCGCCGCCCTTGCCGGACCTCGTTCAAAAGCTCGCACTCAAGATCACCAGCGTTCCCGAGCATTACGCGCTGCATCCGCTGGTTGGCAGGGTGATATCCGCTCGTCGCGAGATGGCGCAAGGCAAGCGTCCGCTGGACTGGGGCATGGCCGAGCACATGGCCTTTGCCTCGCTTCTCGCCGCTGGCATCGACGTGCGCCTGAGCGGTCAGGACAGTGAGCGCGGTACGTTCAGCCATCGTCATGCGGTACTCCACGATCAGAAACGGTCGATTCGGGGAGTGGGCACATATGTCCCGCTGCACCATGTGTCGGATGACCAAGGGCGGTTCTCGGTCACCAACTCGGTTCTGTCGGAGGCGGCGGTTCTAGGCTTCGAGTACGGATACTCGATTGTCCGGCAAAACGCGCTCGTATTGTGGGAGGCGCAGTTCGGCGACTTCGCGAACGGGGCGCAGGTTGTCATCGACAATTTTCTGTCTGCGGGCGCTGCGAAGTGGGGGCAGCATAGCGGTGTCACGATGCTGCTTCCGCACGGTCAGGAAGGGGAAGGCCCGGAACACGCGTCCGCGCGCCTCGAGCGCTACCTGCAACTGTGTGCGCAGGAGAACATGCGGGTCTGTCAGCCCACGACGCCGGCTCAGATTTTCCATCTGCTGCGCATGCAGGCCGTGCAGCGCGATCGCGTGCCGCTTATCGTGATGACGCCAAAATCGCTTCTGCGGCACCCGGAGGCTGTCAGCAGCCTCGATGATCTCGCCGCGGGCCGGTTCAACGAGATTCTTGCCGAATCGCCTACGGAGGAAGCGGCGTCCAAGGTCGATCGGGTCATCCTGTGTTCGGGCAAGGTCTACTTCGAACTTCTGGAGCGTCGGCGCAAGGCCGAAAAGGACAATATCGCGCTGATTCGCGTTGAACAGTTGTATCCGTTCCCCGCGAAGCAGATCAGTGCAGAACTGGAACGCTATCCGAATCTGAAGAGTGTGGTCTGGTGTCAGGAAGAGTCAAAGAACCAGGGTTCGTGGAATTTCGTCATGGAACAGTTGCTGGACATCGTGAAGGCACCTGCAGCGCTGCGCTATATCGGCCCCGAGGCAGCCGCATCGACCGCACCGGGTTACCGGTCGATGCACGTTGCGCGTCAGGAAAAGTACCTGCACGCAGCGATTGACGAGTAAAGGCAGCAGGGGCGAGTCGGAGACGATGTCACTGATTCGCCTTCCTCGTCTCGATCCGCTGCGCTGGACCGTGCCAGCGCCGGCGCCTGAATCAGACCCGCGCTACCACGATCTGTCCCAAGCGTGTCCAGTGCGGGTATTCGAAACCTGAGTCACCGCGTACATCGGCGTCGACCGGAGCCACCGGCCCGATCGGCGTTGAAGCCAAACCACTCGTTTTCGGGGTAAAGCATGAGCACATCACAAAAGGTTGTCGTCGTTACCGGCGCATCGCAAGGTATCGGCGCCGAAGTCGTCAAGGCATTTCGAAAGCTCGACTACCGCATTGTTGCGACCGCACGTTCGATCAAGCCGTCGGACGACCCGGACATCCTGACGGTAGCCGGTGATATCGGTGATCCGGCGACCGCCCGACGTGTCATCTCGGAAGGTGTCGCGCGATTTGGCCGGATTGACACGCTGGTGAACAACGCCGGCATCTACATCGGGAAGCCTTTCACCCAATACACCGCCGAAGACTACGCTGCCGTGATGAATGTGAATGTCGCGGGCTTCTACTACGTCACGCAACTCGCAATCGCCGAAATGGAGAAGCATTCGAGCGGCCATGTGGTCAGCGTGACCACCAGCATCGTTGACCATGCGATCAGCGGCTTGTATTCGGTACTGGCAGCCCTGACGAAAGGTGGTCTGAACGCCGCCACGAAGTCGCTGGCGATCGAGTACGCCAAGAAAGGTATTCGCGTGAATGCCGTCGCGCCGGGGGTCATCAGGTCGCCGATGCACGCGCCGGAAACCCACAAGGCGCTGGATGCGCTCCATCCGATGGGACGCATGGGCGAGATGAGCGATATCGTCGACGCTATCCTGTTCCTCGATTCGGCACCGTTCGTCACGGGAGAAATCCTGCACGTCGACGGCGGCCAGAGTGCTGGTCACTAAGAGGCGCCGCCAAGGTCCCCTTTGCAGTTGCCGCCGGCAGACAAGACCGCGGGCAATTTTCATGAGCCCCTCGTGGAGGATAACGAGGGATTCAAAGCCAACACGCAGTAACGCATCCGGCCTCATCGAGCCATCGCCCGGCACCTGGGCGCCACGCTCCCGATGACGGATGCGCATCACGCCTAATCCAAGGACGAACGGGAATGCCCCAGACCCAATTCACAAGTGCCAAAGACGAACTTGTCGCCCGCTTTATCCCCTTTTTGCAAGAGGTCAAGGACATGACCACGAGCACTGAGGTCGAGCAATGGCTGAATACGAAGCATGGCGTTGAAAGCGAGTTGTACAAGGACTTGTCGCGACTGATTACCCTCGGTGTGCGGGAGGGGTGGGCGGCCGATGTCGAAATCGCGGGACCGCGCTACCGCCGCTCGCGACTCGGCCTGCCCTGCGCGGAGACGCTCTTCTTCAGCATCACGGCGGTGCTGATGGACAGCACCGATAATGCCCAGGACAACCCCGAAGGCAGCTTCCGTGGCGACTATCACTCGCACCCGTATGGCGAGTTCAATCTCGTGGTGCCGCTCAATGAAGGCGCCGCGCTCGCGGGTCCGAACGGCTGGTGTTATGGCGGCTGGACGGCACCGGCGCCGGGAAGCCACCACTACCCGGAAGCCAAGGGCGGCGCTGTCATCTCGCTTACGTTCCTGCCCGCGGGACGGATTGCGTTCGACGTCGAGCCGCCGCAGCATTGAAGCGCTCAGGGATGTGCGATGGGCTGACCTGGCAGACGCCCGGGCCCGGTCAGATCAATATGCGCGCGGTTCGCGAGCGGGCGTGGTTGCAACGCCGTCGGCTGCGTACTCGACGCGATTCCTGCCAAGCTCCTTGCTTCGGTACAGGGCCTCGTCAGCACGCGAGATCATGCCGTGAATGGTATCCCCATCCTGCACGCAGGCCACGCCGAGGCTTGCGGTCATCCGTCCCGTCACAGAGAAGTCGCGCGCCGAGACCGCATTGCGCAGCCTTTGGGCAAACAGAACGGCGTCCCGCAGGCCGGTATCGGAGCAGATCAGCAGGAACTCTTCGCCGCCCCAGCGGCCGATGGTATCCGTCGCCCGCTTGACTTCGAGGATGCAGCGCGCCATTTCGACAAGCACCCGGTCGCCAACCTGGTGACCGTGGGTGTCGTTGACGGATTTGAAGCGGTCTACGTCGATCAGGATGATCGAGAACAGGCTGCCATCGCGTCGGGTGCGTTCCAGCGCGCTGGTCAGCACTTCATTCAAGTGCCGCCGGTTGAATACGCCAGTGAGCTGGTCGGTCTTGGAAAGCGCTTCGAGCTGCCGGTTCTTCTCGAGCAGTTCCGCCTGGGTAGCCTGGATTTGCGCGAAGGCTTCGGCGCTGATCTGAATGGCCTCGCGCGCGGCCATTTCCGCTTCCGTGCGCTGCGCAATGATCAACTTCAACCTGCGCAGTACCTGGTTGAAGCCGTTGATGACGCTGTCGAACTCGGTGCGGCCCAGCCCGGCAAGCTCGTCAAGATGGTCGCCGTGGCTGGAGGCAAGCTCGAACAGGGCTGCCCGCAGATGCTCGAGTGGCCGGAAGACCATGCGCAGCCCGAAGGTCAGCAAGAGCACCAGCGCGACGTCGATGGCGGCCACCTCGGTTACCCCCTGGACCATCGCCGCGCGCAAGGCCTTGTGCATATTGTCGCGGGTGAAATGGATGACGGCCTTGCCGATCGCCTGGTTCCTGCGCGCCGGATCGATGTCGTCCGGCGGGTAGAGCGTCACCTCGCCCAGGGCGTCGCGCCCACTGGCCTCGGCGCAGGATAGCGCGCCTGGCGCGGGAACCTGGCCCGCGGCCATCGCGCGGCGGACTTCCGCATAGACCTCCTGGCGGTCGGGGGAGAAAATGCAGGCTTCGGTGACCTCCGGATGGATCAGGGTTGACTCGAGCCTGGTACGCAGGATCCCTACGTTCAGCGCCCAGGTCGGCTCCGCCAGGCTCTGCCCGAGTCCTTCCAGGACTTCCGCGCGTGTCCGCTCGAAACGCTGCTCGAGGTCCTGCCGCAGCAGCCATTGCCGATGCACGGCAAAGGCGCCCAGCGTTGTCGTCGTGGCAACGATAAGCAGCACGATCATCCTGTTCCGGATCGAATGAACCGGTGGCGGCAGTGGCATGAAATGCGCGATCTCGGGTAATCAGGGAAACATTCTATTCGTCTGCCGCCTTGTCGAACAATTGCCGGAACCTGGCGAGTTCCGGATGCGATTCCTCGTACTTCTTGCTGAATCCGATGTGGACGGTTTCGCTCTTGATGGTCATGGCGCGCCTGGACTTGTAGCGCATGCGCTCCGGGAGGCCCTGGGCTTCCAGTGTGACCAAGGCCTCGTTGATGACGACACTGGGGTTGACCACGCAGTCGATCTCCCGCACCAGCATCTTCTTGACCAGATCCTGGAATTCATGTCCCTCGACGATGCCGATCTTGCCTTCGCTGGCAAGCTGGAAAAAACGCTTGCCGGGCGCCAGGTAGCCACGCTGGTTGCCGAATTTCAGGCCGGCGAAATCGTCCGGAAAGGTATTGAACGTGCGGCCTTCAATCGAATCGCGGTTGCAATGGACCGCGACATCTTCGGTGTAGAAAGGCTTGGAATGATTCAGGAACGGCCGCTCCTGGGGGCGGTAATACACGCCCAGCACGCCCGCGCTGTTGCCGTTCTTTGCTTCCTCGACGGTGCGCGCCCACGACGCAAACCGGATCTGCACCTTGTATTCCGGGATCCGTTTGAGGACGCGCTRCAGGTTTTCGACATAGGACCCTTTGGGCATGCCGTTCTCTTCGTAGGATTGCGGCCGTTGGCCGGCCTCGGAGTACAGCAGAATGGTTGTCTGCGCCAGGGCGAGAGGGGCAGTCCAGAACACGCAAGCTGCGCAGATGATCCGGCAAGGACGGGAGAGATGCATGGCGTCAGGTGATGCAATGGAAGGTACAATGCCCGGCCCCTGCGCGGCCGTGCGTTGTCCCGCGAGCCGGCGCAGCGTGGGCCCCTGCGACCATAACGGCAATTTCTCCAAATGGTTTAGCTCTTTAAAGGGGGGGCGTGGGGCCCGCCGCTGGCTGCGCTTCCGCCGTTTGAGCGATGAGTGCCGAAGCCTGGGTCAGGAAGCATTGTGTTGGAGTCATTCTCGTCGCCCACGAGGCCGCCCTCCGGTGGGGACTACAATCCAGATCACCATGGGTATCGCACCGCGCGATCACGCCGTGGCATCACCACAACGACCACCATGCGCATCCCACCATTGAAGGCGATCATCGCCTTCGAAAGCGTCGCGAGAACCAAGAGCGTGAGCCGCGCCTCGGAGGAACTGGGGCTCACCGCCTCCGCGGTGAGCCACCAGATCAGCAACCTCGAAGCAGTCATTGGCCAGCCGCTGTTCTTCCGCCAGGGCCGGGGCCTGGTCATGACGCCGCTTGGCGAGCAGTACCTGCGCGAGGTGACGGGCGCGCTGGCGGACCTCAACCGTGCCACCGAGCGCGCATCGAGCCAGGCGAACGTGGAAATCCTCCGTGTCCACACCAGCCCGAGCTTCGGGCTGATGTGGCTGTTGCCGCGGCTGACATCGTTTCATGCCGACAATGGCGATATCCGGCTGAACCTGTCGTGTTCGTACGAGGACGTGTCGTTCACCAGCGGATACTACGACGTGGACATCCGCTACGGCTACGCTCACTGGCGGGACCTCCAGGTCAAGACGCTGCGCAACGAGTCCATCACTCCGCTGGCGTCCGAAGCCTATCTTCGCGCGCATCCGGTCCATGCGCCGGCCGACCTCCTGGGAGAGCGCCTGATCTGCTCCGAGACGCCGCTGGTCCAGTGGCAGCAATGGTTTGCCCGATTTGGCGTGGCCCACGTCCACAAGACATTCGACTTCTCGTTCGACCGCTCATACATGTCGCTGGAGGCCGCCGCGCTCGGGCACGGCATCGCGCTGGAAAGCACGCTGCTTGCATCGGTGCTGATCCGCAACGGGCGCCTCGTGCCGGTCTTCGACGCGTCGCACGGCGTGGAGGTCGGCGGCCATCATGTCGTCTATCCGACGCAGAATGCGGATCTCCCGCGCGTGGCGCGGTTCCTGGCATGGATGGACCGGGAGATGCAGGCAGGGGCCAGCCGCTTGCCGCAAGTGCTGATTGATCCGCCTTTCTCGCCGCCCGTCCGTTGATTCATCTGAAAATTTCTCAGCCATAGCTGAGGCGTATCGCGTTGATCGGTGCCGGGCCAGGCACCACACTGAAGCCATCATTTCAACAGTCAGGAGACAGAAATGCTGGTTGATAAAAAAGTCGTCATCGTCACAGGCGCCGCCTCCGCGCGCGGCATCGGCAAGGCCACCGCGAAGGCGCTGGCCGCGCAGGGTGCGCTGGTCGTGATCCTCGATCTTCGCCTTGAAGACGCCCAGGCCGCGGCCGGGGACCTGGGCGACCAACACCTGGGGCTGGCCTGCGACGTGACCGACAAGGGCGCCTGCGAGCGCGCGGCACAGGCGGTCATCGCGCGCTATGGCCGGATCGATGCGCTGATCAATAATGCCGGCATCACGCAGCCGCTGCGCACGCTCGATATCCAGGGCGGCAATTTCGATGCGGTGGTGGACGTCAACCTGCGCGGCACGCTCTATATGTCGCAGGCCGTGCTGCCCCAGATGAAGACGCAGAAGGGCGGCAGCATCGTGTGCATGTCTTCCGTTTCCGCGCAACGCGGCGGCGGCATCTTCGGCGGCCCGCACTACAGCGCAGCGAAGGCCGGGGTGCTGGGCCTGGCGCGCGCGATGGCGCGCGAGTTCGGCCCCGACAGCATCCGCGTCAACTCCATCACGCCCGGACTGATCCAGACCGACATCACCGGCGACAAGCTCACCCCCGACCTGCGCGCCGACATCATCAAGGGCATCCCCCTGGGACGCCTGGGCGATGCCGCCGACGTCGCAAACGCGTGCCTGTTCCTGGTGAGCGACCTGTCCACCTACCTGACCGGCATCACGCTCGACGTCAACGGCGGCATGCTGATCCACTAGTTTTCCCCTCATAGCCGCCCGCAGAGGCGGTCATACCGCAAGCCCGTGCACCCGGACCTACCGGGGCACATGGCAGGAGACACACATGAAAACCAAGTATGCGGCTTCGCCCCTGGCGGGCGATGCGCCCCCGCGCACCGATGCGGCCACCTTCGAATCCCGGACCTACGCCAAGGTGGTCCGCCGGCTGATCCCCTTCCTGATGCTGTGCTACCTCGGTGCCTACCTGGACCGGGTCAATGTGGGTTTTGCCAAGCTGCAGATGCTCAGCGACCTGCATTTCAGCGAAACCATCTACGGACTGGGCGCCGGCATCTTCTTCCTTGGCTATTTCCTCTTCGAAGTGCCCAGCAACGTCATCCTCCACAGGGTCGGTGCCAAGCGCTGGCTTGCCCGGATCATGCTCACCTGGGCGGTGATCTCCGCGAGCTTCGCGTTCGTCAGCACGCCCACCTCCTTCTACGTGCTGCGCTTCTTGCTCGGCGTGGCCGAAGCGGGCTTCGCACCGGGCGTGATCCTGTACATGACGTACTGGTTCCCGTCGGCGCGGCGCGCCAAGGCCCTGTCGATGTTCTTCATGGCGATTCCGCTGGCGGGGATCGTGGGGGGGCCGCTGTCCGGCTACATCATGCATGCGTTCCACGGTACCGCGGGGCTGGCCGGCTGGAAGTGGTTGTTCATGATGGAAGCGCTGCCGTCCCTGGTCCTCGGCGTTGCCATCCTGCTCTATCTCGACAACGGCATCCAGGCCGCGAAGTGGCTCACCGATGCCGAGAAGGCGCTGCTGGCACGCAACGTCGAAGCCGACAACGCCCACAAGGTGGACCATATCTCGATCCGTTCCTTCCTGGCCGACCGCAGGCTGTGGCTGATGGCGGCCATCTACTTCTGCGTGGTGCTCGGCCAGTACGGGCTGACGTTCTGGCTGCCGACGATCATCCGCAAGTCCGGCGTGGCCGACCCGCTGTGGGTGGGCATCTTCACCGCGCTGCCGTACCTGTGCGCCATCGTGGCATTGCCGCTCGTCGGCATGAGCGCCGACCGCCACCGCGAGCGCCGCTTCCACCTGATCGTCCCGATGATCGTGGCCGCAGCCGGCTTCGCCACGCTGCCGATGCTCAACGGCGTGGCCGCATCGCTGATCTGCCTGTGCATCGCCGCGGCCGGCATCCTGGCCTCGTCCTCGCAGTTCTGGTCGCTGCCCACGGCGCTGCTGGGCGGCATGTCGGCAGCGGCCGGCATCGCGGCGGTCAACTGCGTGGCCAACCTGGCCGGCTTCTTCTCGCCCGCCATCGTCGGCTGGCTCAACGACCTGACAGGCAAATCCACTGCCGGGCTGGTGTTTATCTCGGTGACGGTCGTCGCGGGCGCGATGCTGGTACTCCTCGTGCCGGCCAGGATCGTCAACCGCTGAGCGCGCCGCACCGCCATCCTTATTTCATCCTCTGATTCACTGCAGGAGACAACATGAACCACGCAACATCCGACACCGTAGTGCCACTTGCCGAACGCGCCTACCGGATCCGCCGCAACGCCCTCCTGATGGGCGAAGTGCAGGGCCAGGGCTACATCGGGCAGGCCCTGGACATCGCCGATGTGCTCGCCGTCGCCTACTTCGGTGCCATGCGGTACCGCGCGGACGACCCCGAGTGGGAAGGCCGCGACCGCTTCCTCCTCTCGAACGGGCACTACGCGATCGCACTGTACGCGGCGCTGCTCGAGGCCGCTATCCTGCCCCCCGAAGAACTGGAAACCTACGGCAGCGACGACAGCCGCCTGCCAATGTCCGGGATGGCCAGTTACACCCCGGGGATGGAGATGTCCGGCGGGTCCCTGGGGCAGGGCCTGACCATCGCGGTCGGCCGTTGCCTGGGCCTCAAGCGCAAGGCCTCCGACGCGTTCGTCTACACGCTGTTCTCCGACGGCGAGCTGGACGAAGGCGCCATCTGGGAAGGCATCCAGTCGGCGAGCCACTGGAAGCTTGATAACCTGATCGCCATGGTCGACGTCAACAACCAGCAAGCCGACGGCCCGTCGACGCAGATCATGGCCTTCGAGCCGCTGGTCGAGAAGATGGAGGCCTTTGGCTGGTTCACACAGCGCGTGGACGGCARCGACATCGACGCCGTGGCAGCCGCCTTCGACGCCGCGCGGGCCCATCAGGATGCCCGCCCGCGCATGATCATCTGCGATACGCGCATGGGGTGCGGCGTGCCGTTCCTCGAACAGCGCGAGAAGAACCATTTCATCCGCGTGGATGCCCACGAGTGGCAACTCGCACTGCAAGCACTGGAAGCCGGGAGACAAGCATGAGCACCACTACCACCGACAAGCCGAAGCTGAAGACATCGGCCATGATCGCCTCCATCGCCGGCGCAGGACAGGCCGCCCGCTCCGCCCCGTTCGGGCATGCACTGGTGGAACTGGCGCGCAGGAAAGCCAACGTGATCGGCATGACCGCCGACCTGGGCAAGTACACGGACCTGCATATCCTTGCGCAAGCCCTGCCCGAGCGCTACTACCAGATGGGCATGGCCGAGCAGTTGCTGATGGGCGCGGCGGCCGGCTTCGCGCACGAAGGCGCCCAGCCGTTCGTCACCACGTACGCGGTATTCGCCACGCGCCGCGCCTACGACTTCATCCACCAGGCCATCGCCGAAGACAATCTCGATGTGAAGATCGTCTGCGCTCTGCCCGGCCTCACCACGGGATACGGGCCCAGCCACCAGGCGGCCGAGGACCTTGCGCTGATGCGGGCAATGCCGAACATGACCGTCATCGACCCGTGCGATGCGCTCGACATCGAGCAGATGGTGCCGGCCATCGCCGCGCACAAGGGCCCGGTCTACGCGCGCCTGCTGCGCGGCAACGTGCCGGCGGTGCTTGACGAGTACGACTACAAGTTCGAACTCGGCAAGGCCAAGCTGCTGCGCGACGGCGCCGACGTGCTGGTCATCTCCTCGGGCATCATGACCATGCGCGCGCTCGAAGTGGCCAAGGCGCTGGAGGCCGACCGCGTCGGCGTGGCGGTGCTGCACGTGCCCACCATCAAGCCGCTGGACACGGCGACGATCCTGCGCGAAGCCCGGCGCTCCGGACGGCTGGTGGTGGTGGCCGAGAATCACACCGTGATCGGCGGCCTGGGCGAGGGCGTGGCCGCGGCAATGATGCGGGCGGGCGTGCATGCGCCATTCCGCCAGATCGGCCTGCCCGATGCGTTCCTCGCTGCCGGCGCGCTGCCGACACTGCATGACCGCTACGGGATCTCCGCCGGCGTGATGGCGACCACCATCAAGGGCTGGCTGGGGTGAGGGCGATGGCCGCCGGACGCCGCGGCGTTTGCCGGCTGAGCGGGGCGGCGGTCATTGTCCCGCTGCCGGCGTTCTTGATGAAAGGCCGCCGGCAGAAGCACCGGGTAATGCATAGCCAATCATGAACAGCGCGGCTTCCAGCGCCTGTAATTGGTTGCGCCGGGCTCCGAGCCGCATGAACTGGCTGACCTTCGCACCGGAATGGTCGAGGACGGCGGCGAGCAAGCGACTTGCGCGCAGATTCCATTCGGCATGCAGCGGACCGGATTTCAGCCGGGGAAAGGCAAGCGATCCTTCACTGGGATTTCGACGCTTCGGGTTGCTTTCCTTGACGGCCTCCTTGGCTGGCGCCCAGGGGAAACCAAGTCCGGCGGGCACCGCGCTTTTTCCTTCGGCCTGGCAGAATTTCGTCACCGCCCACCCTAGTGCCGCAGCGACCCGGCTGTCGTAGATGACAAGCTCGTCGCAGACGAGTGAATAGACTTTCGTCATGCCCGCATTGAAGCGCAGTTCGCGTGCCGTGAGAAGCGGATGACGCATGTCGCCTCTGTTCAACGCATTACGCACATCGATAATCAATTGTGCCAGGCCTGCTTCGTTCATATTCAACCACTGGACGTTGCCGCCAGTCACGCCACCCCACTTCATGACATCGGCCGCGGCGAGGCAAACGCCGGCGTCATCGGCGGGCGTGCCGAGGGACTCAGTCAAATCTTGTCGAAGTGCTTCCCGCGCGGCGAGGTTCGATTGAAACGTTCGACCAGCATCCACGCCGAGGCGCGCAATGGCCGGGTGGCTCCATTTGTACTTGGCAAACGCATCGTACAAGCTGTCGCATTGCCAATGCCGTCCGGATTGTCGGTCGGTGTACTCGTGCCGGAACATATCGGTGTCGAGATGCCGCCCCATCCACGCGACAAAGCTCTGCACGTCGTCCCTGCCTGGCTCCGCCAGCTTCATTTATCGTTTCCTCTTGAAAATCCCGGGCCGACGGCGTGCCACACGGCAGTATCGGCAATCCGCTTCGCGCCTTGAATCCGGGGTGAACTGCGGTACGGGATCGGAGCAAGCACTGCGCCGTGAGCTTTTGACGGCCCCGGATATCTTGTCGCCGAGAATGGAGTCACTAAGCGAGGCGATCATATTGCTGCATCCGGCCCCGGGAGGCCTGCATGGACGTCAGCCAACCTCGACCCGCGTTTCGCCACCGTTCATATGTCTATCTGCGGGGCCTCGAACGCGTTCAACAATGCACGTACCTTGGGCGGTACGAGCCTGCGCGACGGCGTTAGCGCGTATACCTTCAACGGGGACGAAAGAAACGTGGGGAACAAGCGAACAAGCTCCTCTCGCTTGACATGGTCTTCGACGTACGTTGACAGCAATCTCACAACGCCGAGGCCTTCAGTTGCGGCGCGCACCCGAATCCCGACGTTTGGCGTCCTTACGCTCGGGCGTACCGGGATTCGTCCGATCTCGCGCCCATCGTCAAAGATATCCCAGAACGTGTCCTCGCCGTCCACGATCATCGGCCAGGATTCGATATCCTGCAATTGTCGTGGGAGGCCACGCTTGGCAATCAATGCTGGTGCGGCATAAAAGGCGCGGTCCATCGCCATCAGGCGTTTGCTCACCAGCGAACTGTCCGGCAATCCGGCGTCGGTTTTGACGAATGCAATGTCGTATCGTTGTTCGAGGAGATCGGGAATCTCCCGGGTATCGTCGATCTCAACCTTCAAGTCCGGATAAGCCTTGAGCAGTTTCATCAGCGCGGGCGCCAGGTGAAGCCATCCAGTCTCGTATGGCGCCGCCAGCCGCAAGGTGCCCGATACCTGTTGCTGGGTTGACTTCGCGTCGTTGTCCGCTTCACGCAGTTCATTGAGCAGCGGCGCGATCCGGGCATAGAGCATTTCGCCCAGATCCGTCACCCGGACCTTGCGTGTGGTCCGGTCAAGCAATCGATTGCCCAGCCGCGCTTCCAGGCGGGTAAGCGAAATACTGATCGATTGCTTTGGAATGCCGGCACGATCGCCGGCGGCCGTAAAGCTACCGGCCTCCACGACCCTGCAGAAATTTTCCCAATCTCTCCAGTCCGCGGTCTCATCATGTCTCTTGTGCAACATAGTCCTACGCGGCACCTAAGGCCGCTCGAAAGTCAGATCATTGGCGAACCGGACCGCGCCTTTCCAGCCGAAGCCGACGTTGGCGCCCGAACAAGACGAAGCATCAGGCGCGCGTCTTCCAGCTCCGCGCCGTCGTGTCAACGATCGACGTATTGTCTGGCGTAGGTCGACTCCCAGCCGCCACCGAGTACCTTGCAT